>JBKJLJ010000597.1:0-11766 GCA_046597015.1 Bryobacteraceae bacterium | reverse complement strand
GATGGGGTAGGTCTTCTTCGCCCAGGCGATGAGTTTTTCGATGGGTTCGTGGTCGGCGGGTCCGAATTTGCGCGACTGGGCGGCTGGGGCGACGAGAACGTATTGGCTGGAGAGGCCCAGGCGGAGAAGGGTTTGGCGGACGGGGAAGATGTCATTGCCGGTGGGGGTGTCATGCTCCTGGGAGCAGATGATGAGGCCAAGTTGGGCCGCAGGGTTGGCGGGGGCTTCGACGACGTACTTGAGGATCGTCTTGCCGGAGGCGTCCTTGAGTTCGCGTTCCGGTTCGAGGGCGGAGAGGGTGCCGGCGAGGAGGAGGCCGGTGAGGAGTGATCGGAGCATGGTTTTGTTCTACCTTTGACTTTCGTTTGCTTTCGACTGCCTTTTGCAGGGTACCACTCGATTTCGCTTCCTGGAAACGATCTCCTGGCGCTGATAAGTTACATCGGAGCCCACTGCCATGAAAGTTTTCCTCATTTCCTTTTGTTTCCTCTGCACCGGTTTGGTGCTGAGCCAGACCGTTCAGGTTCCTTCGCCGAAGCAAGGCCGGGCGGGAGAGATTCTGCCGACGACGCGATTTCGGCCGAGGACGGAGCCGTATACGGCGAGCGCGGAGGAGAAGCAGCAGATCGAGACTAAGCTGGCTTCGCTTGACAAGGAGATCGCGGGGCTAAGGGCGCGGGGCGTGAACGACGATCTGGTGGTGGACGTAGAGATCTTCGCTGAGGCGGCGCGATGGCTGTTGACGTTCCCGGAGGAGTTCTTCCGGAAGGAGTCCGTGGCGTCGGCTTTGGGCGTGTTGGAGATGGGCGTGGAGCGGGCCGGGTTGCTGCAGAAGGGCCAGTCGCCGTGGACGTCGGCGAAGGGACGGATGATTCGGGGTTATCGTTCGGCGGTGGATGGGTCGGTGCAGCCCTACCGGCTGACGGTGCCGGAGGAGTACGACGGGACGCGGGCGTTTCCGCTGGACGTGATTGAGCACGGGCGGTACGTGACGCGATACGAAGTCGAGTTCATCAAGGCGTTCGCGCAGCGGGGAGCGGATCGGCCGTACCTGCCGGGGACGATTCAGATTGAGCTGTTTGGCCGGGGGAACAATGCGTTCCATTGGCCGGGAGAGGCGGACATCTTCGAGGGGATTGCGGCGGTTTCGAAGCTGTACAAGGTGGATCGGGACCGGGTGGCGCTGCGCGGGTTCTCGATGGGCGGGGCGGGGGTGTGGCATTCGGCGCTGCATTTCCCGGGGGAGTGGGCGTCGGTGGAGGCAGGGGCGGGGGACAACGAGTCGCATCGGATGCGGCTGGTGACGGACTTGGCACCGCATCAGCAGGCGATGTGCCGGATTTTTGACAACACGTACGAATGGATGTTGAACGCGTTCAATATGCCGTTTATTGGCTATGTGGGCGAGATTGATGGGACTTTTTCGAAGCACGTGGCGGCGCGGCAGCAGTTGATGCGTGAAGGGTTCCATTTGGAGGGCGAGTCGTTCACGACCGGGGTGCGGGTGAAAGAGGTGCCTTCGATTGTGTTCCTGGTCGCGCCGAATACGCCGCACGCGACGGATCCGGAGTTTCGGAAGCGGATGGATGCGATGCATTTGGAGAACCTGAAGAAGGGGCGGGTTTCGCCCGACCACCTGCGATTTTTGACGTACACGACGCGCTATAACCGGAGCCACTGGGCGACGCTGGACGGACTGGAGAAGCATTACGAGCGGGCGGAGATCGAGGCGAAACGATTGGGGAATCGGAGCCGTTATGAGATCAAGACGAAGAACCTGAACCGGCTGACGCTGCGGGAGACGGAGCGGGCGGCGACGGTGGTGATCGACGGGCAGACGCTGGCGGTGGGCGGGGCGAAGGAGTTGGTGCTGGCAAAAGCAGGCGGGAAATGGCAGGTGACGGGGGGAAGTGAGCCGGCGGGATTGCGGAAGCGGCATGGGCTGCAGGGTCCGATTGACGATGCGTTTCTGGAGCCTTTTTTGATTGTGAAGCCGACGGGCGTGCCTTGGAACGAAGCGGCGCATCGACAGGCGTTGACGATTTTGGCGCGCTTCGATAGCCAATATCAGTTGGCGTATCGCGGGCATTTGCGGGTGAAGGACGATAAAGACGTGACGGCGGCGGACCTGGAGAAGTATCACGTGGTGCTGTTTGGAGACCCGGGGAGCAACCGGTTGATTGAGCGGGTGGCGGGGAAGTTGCCGATGACTTGGGGCCGGGAAACGGTTTTGATGGGCGGGCAGCGGTTTGCAGCGGGGGAGGTTTTGCCGGCGATGATTTATCCGAATCCGTTGAACCCGAAGAAGTACGTGGTTTTGAACAGCGGCTTAACGGCACTGTGGGAGGACTGGGCGGGGGATTTCCCGACGCCGCAGTACGGGGACTTTGCGATTTTGCGGGTGGGGACAAAGGAACTGCCGGATGTGGCGATGGCGGGAATCTTTGATGAGTCGTGGCGGGTAGCGGGGCAAGCGCCCGAAAGATAAGGAAAGGAAACGACAGATGCCTCTTGCATCCGAAAGCGTCCGTCAGTACACTATTGCGAAAGTCTTTTAATCAGACAGGGTTACCTTTCCATGACAAACTTTCGTCTCGCAGCGTTCTTTGCACTGCTTGCGGTCGCGCCGTTGGCGTGGTCCCAGGCTTCCAATGCCACCGTGCGTGGGGGGGTAACCGACGCCCAGAAGGCGTTAATTCCTAACGCTAAAGTCACGTTGCTCAATACGGCGACAGGGGTTGCGCGCGAATCGGTGACGAATAGCGCCGGCCTCTACGTGTTTCCGACGACGATTCCGGGCCCCTATCGGCTGCGGGTCGAGATGCCGGGCTTGCAGACCTTTGAAGGCAATTTGACAGTGCAGGTGCAGCAGGACGCGACGGTAGACGTCGTGCTGCAGGTAGCGACGTCTAATACGCTTGTGGAAGTGAAAGACGTCACGCCGATGATCAAGGTGGACTCTCCCTCGCTGGGCGCTTCGCTCGAGCGGCAAAGGATTGAACAGTTGCCGGTGAATGGCCGCGGGTATCAGAACCTGCTGGTGATGGTGCCGGGTATCCAATGGTCGTCGCATGGTCACGGGATCGGCGGCATGGTGCGCGGGAATGGTTTGCGGAGCGGGTCGAATACGTTGGTGGTGGACGGATCGGCGCAGAACGAGGTCTGGGAGGGCTGGGACGTAGCCCGTACGCCAAGCCTGGACGCGGTGGAAGAGATTCGGGTGGAAGTGAACAACGCGTCAGCGAAGTTCTCGCGGCCGACTTCGGTGATTATGTCGACGCGGTCCGGGACGAACCAGTATCACGGGGTGCTGTTCTACACGAACCGCAATAGCGCTTACGGCGTGGCCCGGCGGCGCGAGGATAAGTTTACGAAGGCTCCTTATGTGAACCGTAATGAATTCGGCGTTTCGCTGGGTGGGCCAGTGAACATTCCTAAACTGTACCGGGGCGAGAACCGGACGTTCTTCTTCTGGAATTGGGAGTCGACGCGATTCCTGGCGAATACGACGACTCGCATGTCGGTGCCGACGGCGGAGATGCGGAACGGAGACTTTCGGGGTCTCGTGGATTCGCAGGGCCGGCGGACGACGCTGTATGATCCTCTGACGACCGGGGCGAACTGGTCTCGGCTGCCGATGACGTATAACGGGGTGACGAACATGATCAACCCGGCGCGAATCAGTCCGGTGGCGAAGTTTATGTTTGACCGGACCGCGCTGCCGAATCTTCCGGGCGTTAACCCGCTGATCGACGCGAACTGGGTGGGAGTCTTCCAACGGCCGCTGGAGCAGGACACGCGGAACATCCGCGTCGACCACCGATTCTCGGACAAAAATTTGGTCTATTTCCGTTACGCGTACAACCAGCATTTCGAGCAGTATGGGGCGACCAGCGCGCCGTTCCTGCCGGTGAACAATTTCAACACGATCAACAAGACGACCCGTTGGTGGCCGAATCATGCTCTGTCCGGAACCTGGATCCACACGTTCTCGCCGACGTTGAATAACGAAGTGCTGATTTCGGGTATGCGCGACTGGCATAACCGCGGCGCGGGCGACGGCAAGACCAACTATACGGGCCTGTTGGGATTGCCGAATCCCTTCGGCGCGGTGAACTTCCCGACGATAGACGGCATGTCGCTGGGCGTTTCAGGAGAAGACTACGTGCTGGGCGGTGAGCAGCCGTTCTTTCTCGTCAGCAACCTGATCACAGCGCAGGACAATGCCACGAAGGTGGTGGGCAAGCACGAGTTCAGCTTCGGCTTCCAATTCCGTTGGGAAGATATTCCGAAATCGATTGTTTCCGCGGCGGGCAACTTCAATACCGGTACGCAGGCGACGGGACTTTACGATACGACTTCGACGCCGCAGAATCCGATTGCGACGCCGTTCACAGGACATCCGATGGCGAACATGTACTTGGGCAGCATGAATTACAACGCGACGTTCCGGCGGCCGTGGGCGTTCATGCGGCGGCAGGAATATGCACCCTACATCCAGGACAATTGGAAAGTTACCCAACGGCTGACGTTGAACCTGGGCTTGCGCTACGAGTACCGGACTCCGTTGAACGACCGGAACGGCCTGCTGACCAGTTTCAGCCCCGAAAAGCGGGCGTATGTGGTGGGTTCAAGCGTGGATAACTTCTTGAAACGGCAGGCGACATTGCCTGCGAATCTAAACGCGTTAACCAACTTCGGGGGCAAGATCATCACCGCGCAGGAAGCTGGGTTGTCGAGCAGCCTGATCACGAATAACTGGAAGCAGTTCGGCCCGCGCGTCGGGTTTGCTTTTAAGGCGCTTTCAGGAAAGAACGCGTTTGTGATTCGTGGCGGATACCGGATCTCTTACTACACGCAGCCGATCGCCGATTGGTTCGGCAGCCAGCAGAATCAACAGATCGTTTCGGCTGGCTTTCAGAACAGCGTCAGCAATACGGCCCTTTCGCCGGACGGCTTGCCCAATTATGGATTGCGCACGCCCCAGACGTTGTTTGCCGGGGTGAACACTTCGAGCAACAACATCATCGACGTCAACGATACCCGCACGATTGCGCGTGGGTTCACGGCGATTCAGATTGATCCCTTCCTGCGCGACCCGAAGGTTCAGGATATGAACCTGACGGTGGAGAAGGAGATTTTCGACAACATGGTGGTGCGGTTGGCGTACGTTGGCAACCGGACGACGAATATTCTGCAGACCGTCAATTTGAACGAAAGCGTTCCGGACTACATCTGGTATGCGACGCGGCAGAGTCCGGTGCCGACGGGCGAGTTCTCCGGCGTCGCCCGGCGGCCCTACGATCAACAGGTTTACGGCAGCGTGAACCGGCTGAGTAGCCCGGGCTACGCGGCGTGGAACGGCTTTCAGGCGGAGCTGGAGCGCCGCTTCAGCAAGGGTTTCGGATTCCAATTGTTCTGGGTTACCGGCAACACGCTGGGAACGACGGGAACGGTTCAGCAGGTACAAAACTTCCTGCCGAATGCGGTTCCTGGGGATGAGCGGGATCGGAACCGGTTTCTGAACTTCCAGCGCGATCCGAATACGCCAAAGAATCAGGTGCGTTGGAACTGGATTGCGGATCTGCCGGTGGGCAAGGGAAAGGCTTTCGGCAGTAATATGCGCGGCTTTATGGATAAGCTGGTGGGCGGGTGGCAGATTGCCGGGACGGGGAACTTCCGGTCGAATTACTACACGTTGCCGACGAACCTGTATCCGACCGGTAACCCGATTGAGCAATACGGCGAAAAATATAAGATCGAAGATTGCCGGAGCGGAGTTTGTTTCCCGGGGTTCCTGTACTTCAACGGATACATTCCGGCCAACCAGATCAATAGTGTGAACGCGCAGGGTAAGCCGAACGGGGTGATGGGGGTTCCGTCGAATTACAAGCCAGCCGCCGCGCCATTGATTCCGTGGGGCAGCACGACGCTGCCGCCGAATGCTCCTGCAAATACCGTTCTGAGCCAGTTCTGGGATACGAACAACGTCTGGGTTCCGCTGAACAACAACACGGTGCAGCGGTTGGGCTTCAGCGATAACCTAGTGCCGTGGCGGAATCAGTATATGTCGGCGCCGAATCAGTGGTTTCTGGATGCTTCGTTGTTCAAGTTCACTAACTTGACGGAGAAAGTGGCGTTGCGGTTTAACATGGACTTCTTCAACGTGCTGAACAATCCGAACAATCCGATTGCCGTGGCGGCCGATGGTATTCTGACCACGCGGAATTCGGGAAGCGCGGCGCGGGTGGTGCAGTTGACGGTTCGGCTCCAGTTCTAGACGAACTTGGCGCAGACGGGAGCCGGCAGGGCGATGGGATCACTCTGCCGGCTCAATTTGCCGGTGGCCGTATCGAAGCGGAGCGGGTAGATTTGGTTGGACCGCTGCATGAGGGCGAAGAGCCATTGGCCGGTAGGGTCAACGTTGAAGCTGCGGGCTCCGGTGCCGCCCGGGATGAAGGCTTCGACTAGAGTGAGCGTGCCGTCGGCGGGGTTGATACGGAGCACGGCGATAGATTCGTGGCCCCGGTTGGAGATCAGGACGAAGTTGCCGCTGGGGTGCATGACGGCCTCGGCGGGGGTGGCTCGGCCGGTGAAGGAGTCAGGCACGGTGCGGGTGATGGCGCGGGCTTTGAAGGTACCGGCGCGGCGATCGTAATCAAGCATCGTGCATCCGGGGCCGGACTCATTGGCGACGTATGCCCAGCGGCCGTTGGGATGGAAGACGAGATGGCGGGGGCTGACGGGATCTTTCAGGCGAAGTGACGGGGGGACGTGGGGAACGATGGTCGCCTTCGCGGGGTTGAGGCGATGGACGAAGATGCTGTTCAGGGCGGTGTCGGTTTCGATGAGGAAGCGGTTGTCGGGGGAGAAGACGACGGCGTGGGAGTGGACCGGGGCGGTGCCCTCGGCGACGTGCTGGTAAAAGCCGGAGGATTCCCCGAGGGACCCATCGGGGCGGACGGGGAAACTGGCGAGGCTGCCGGTGGCCCAGTTGGCGACTCCGAGGGTCCGGCCGGAGGGGTCGACGGCGAGGTGACAGGGCATGCCGCCGCGGGAGGGGACGCGGTTGACGAGGGTGAGCAGGCCGGAGTCGGGATTGATGGAGAAGGCGCTGACTTCGCCGGGGATTTTGCCCTCCATCTCGATGTGCTCGTTTACGCTGTAGAGAAATTTTCGGTTGGGGTGGACGGCGAGATACGACGGGTTGGCAGCTTCGATGGCGAGCTGCGGGGGAGTGATTTGGCCGGTGGCCGTGTTCAAGCGGGACACGTAGATGCCTTTGCTCTCGCCGGTGCCATAACGGGGGCCCCCGGCGGTGTAGGTGCCCCAGTAGACGAGATAGTTGCGACCGGCGGCGGCGGAGAGGAGGAAGTGGCGGCGAAGCATTCATAGAGCTTATCCGATTTGCGTTGGTATTACACTTCTTTTGCTTTCGAATGCTTTGCGATACAATTCTGAGGGATAGCTATGCTCCGAAACACTGCGATATTACTGATTATGGCGACGGTTGGCTGGTCGGCGACCGAGCAGGAGACCGCCGAATGGGTGATCCGCAGCGGCGGCCGCGTGATGCTGAATGGGCAACGGGCTCCGTACGGAGATCTGCTGAGCTTGCCCGCAGGAGAGTTTCGCATTACGGGCGTGGACCTGTTTGGATCCTTGATTAGCGCGACGGAGCTGGAGAAGCTCAGCGGGCTAACGGAGTTGAAGGAGCTTTACCTGCCTGGTCCGATGTTCAATCCGGCGTCGGGTAGCCGGCTGGACGCGAATGCGCAGTTGAAGTTTTTGGCGGGGTTGCAGAAGCTGGAACGACTTTCATTTAGTCTGCACTTTCTGACGCATGTGAACGTGCAGGACAAGGGCTTGGCGCTGCTGACGCGGCTAGCGGCGCTGAAGGAGTTTCGTTGTTCGCAGTGCAAGCTGGAAAAGATGAGCCTGGCCCCATTTGAGAACTTGCATTCGCTGGATTTGAGCAACTCGGAGTTTAGCGACGAGGCGATGAAGGGTCTGGAGCAGTTGAAGGGTTTGCGGCGCCTGAGCTTGCGCGACACGCTGGTGACGGATGAAGGGTTGCGGTCGCTGGCCGGGTTGACCTCGCTGGAAGATTTAGATCTGGGCGGGACCCGGGTGACAGACGCCGGCATGGCGCATCTGAAGAATCTGACGAAGCTGCGGAAGCTGAATTTGTTAGGCGCGGCGATTACGGACGAATCGATTCCGGTTTTGGCGGGGATGCCGCAGATGACGGAGTTGATCCTGTATCGGAGCCGGATTACGAACACGGGGCTTGCGCGTTTGGGACCATTGAAAGGGCTGACGGCTTTGGACCTGCGCTATAGCCGGGTGACGCCGACGGCGTTGCAGGCGTTTAAGACCGCGCTGCCGAATTGCAAAGTGGAGTTCATCGGGGCGGCGGCCGCAAGCGGCAAGCTAGCGGCGGCCAAGCCAGTGGGTTCGACCGAAAAGGCTCTAGCGGAATGGATTCAAGCGTTGGGCGGGAAAGCGGAGATGCCGGGCGGCCGGCTGAAGGTGGTTTCGCTTGCTTCGACCGGGATCGGCGATGCGCAGTTGGCGTACCTGGCTGCGGCGACGGCGCTGGAAGAGTTGAACCTGGAAGCGACGGAAGCGGGCGATTTGGGGCTGGCTTCGCTAAAAGGGTTGGTGAATCTGCGGCGGCTGAATCTGGGACACACCACGATCACAGATAAGGGCTTGGCGCAATTGGCGGGGTTGACTCGTCTGCGCGCCTTGGGGCTAGGCGGCACCCAGGTGCGGGGCGAAGGCTTGGCTGCCTTGAAGGTTTTGCCGAACTTGAATGAGATCGATTTTACGGGGTCGGTGTTGGGCGATGCGGGGTTACTGCAGTTGGCGGCGATGCCGGCGTTGGAGCGCCTGCTGCTGACGAATACGGACATTACGGATGCGGGCGTGGCGGGGCTGGGCAAGCAGGCCAAACTGCAAGTGCTGGACTTGGCTGGAACGGACGCGGGGGACGTGGCGATGAAGCATCTGGCGACCTTGGTGAGCCTGCGGGAGCTGAATTTGGATCACGCGCGGTTTACGGATAAGGGCTTGGAGCTGCTGCGGCCGCTCGTAAACCTGGAGCGGCTGGAACTGTTGCGGACGCGGGCTTCGAACGTGAGCATGGCGGCGATTGCGAGCCTGCCCAAGTTGGCGGTGCTAGGGCTGGACTATACGTCGGTCGACGATAAGGGCTTGGCCGCATTCAAAGGCCATGCGGCGCTGCGGGAATTGCGGCTGGATACGACGGGAATTTCGGACGCGGGGATTGAGACGTTGCTGTCGCTGCCGGCTTTGCAGATCGTGAATCTGTACCATACGACCGTGACCGGGCAGGGCTTCAACCAACTGACGAAGGCGCGGCCGGACTGCAAGATCGTGTTTGACCGGGATTCGTCGTTGCCGGTGCGGAGGAGGACTTAGATGATCCGGGGTTTTGCATCGTTCCTGATGGCGACCGGGTTGCTGGTGGCGGCGGATTCGGCGGACTGGATCACGGCCGCGGGTGGGGTGGTGACGCGCGATGCGGCGGGGCGGATTACGGGAGTGGATCTGCGGTCCAGTTGGGTGACCGATGCGGACATGCCTCTTCTCGCCAAGCTGCCGAATTTGGCGCGGCTGGATCTTTCGTTGACGCGCATTACGGACCGTGGCCTGCAGCAGTTGAAGCCGGCTCCGGGGATTGTTGAGCTGAACCTCTACTACGCGGAGCAGATTACCGATGAAGGGATGTCGGCGATCAAGGGTTGGAAGCGGTTGCAGCGGCTGAACGTGCGGGGGACGCGGATTACGGATTCGACGCTGGAGCATGCGGCCTCGGTGCCGACGCTAGTGGCGTTGGACGCGGGGTTTGCGCAGGTGACCGATGTGGGCCTGGACCATCTGGCGACGTTGACAAATTTGAGAGAGCTTTCGGTGGGCGGGAACAAGATTACGGACGCGGGCTTGCAATCGCTGCGGTATTTGACGGGGCTGACGAGTCTGGATCTGACGGGGATGCAGCGGACGGACTCGGGGCTGTGGTCAGTGAGTTTGACGGACTTGGGCGTAGGGGCGATCGCGACGTTGAAGGAGCTGCGGCAACTGAAGCTGGATGGGCTGCCGGTGTCGGGGCGGTGGTTGGAGCGGCTGAAGGTATTGACGAAATTAGAGCGGTTGTCGCTGCAGGGATGCACGCGACTGGGCGACGATGCGGCGACGGTGATCGCTTCGTGGCCGGCGTTGAAGGCGGTGGATTTGAAGGGGAGCGGGATGACGGAGCAGGCGGTGGCTGGGCTGCGGCAGGCGAAGCCTAACGTACGGGTGTTTTCGGGTAAGTGGGAGAACGCGGGAACGGGGAAGGCGGTGGAATAAGCGAGGCCGGCCGAGGTCGGCCTCGCCTGATTTCGTTAGGCGAGGAGTTGGGTTAGCTTGCGGGTGGCGGTAGGGAACTTGCCAACCTGAGCCTGCATGACTTCGTCGGCGATGGTGAGGTAGAGGTCGCCGATAGTACCGGTGAGCTTGGTGTGCATGCCGGTGGCGAGGCGGCCAGCACGGCCAGCGATGAGGAGGGCCATCCCGCTGTTCTTGTGGGGGTTGGCTTCGGCGTGCTCGTGGGTGTAGACGAGACAGGTGTTGTCGAATACGGTGCCATCGCCTTCCGGAATCGACTTCAGTTTCGCGACGAGGTAAGCGAACTCCTCGACGTGCCATTTGCAGATATCGCGGAGAATACGCTGGCCTTCGACGCCGTCCGAGCCGGGCGCTTTGCCGTCCGCATGCGTGTAATCGTGATGGCGGGCGGCGGTATAGCCGAGCCAAGGGAAGCGGGCGAGACCCTGGCACTTCGTGAGCATGTAGGAGGCAACGCGGGTTTGGCGCGTCGAGAGCGCGGCGGCAAGGAGGTCGCTTTGGAGCTTTGCAATGCGGGGCCAATCTTTCATGTCGCCGTCGAAATCCGGGGCGTCGACGCGGCGGTATTCGGGGGGCAGTCCGGCTATGGCGCGTTCCAGATCGCGGATGCCCGAGAGGTGCTCATCCATGCGGGTCTGATCGTCTTTGGGAATATATTTCTTGAGCAGGTTGGCGTCGCTGCGGACGGTGTCGAGGATGCTGCGTTTGCGATTGACCCAGCCTTCTTCTCGTTCGCCGAAGAGGCGATCGAAGAGCTTATGGGGGATCATTTCGGGGGGCAGGGCGCGTTCGTATCCGGCCCAGCTCATGTTGCGCTGGATGCTTTCGCCGAACGATTCTTGCGAGACACCAATCTGCAAGGAGCGGAAGCGCGATTCGCCGCCGATTTTGGTGGCAATAACTTGATCGATCGACGCGCCGCTGGCACCCCGGCCGCTGAAGGGTGTACAGCTCATCAGGCCGCTCATCGATTTGTGATGGCCGTTGCCGGGCCCGGCGGCGGCGGCGGCGGCGTTATCGAGGCCGGAGATGACGTGAACATCGTTCCGATAGGGGGCCAAAGGCGCGAGACAGGAGGTCATCCGATAGTCGCGCCCTACTTCGGAGGGGATCCAATAGCGTTCCGGGATGCCGTTGCCGTTGAACCAGAGGACGAAGCGGGGATCGACTTTTGCGTTTTTTTCAGGTGCAGCCGCGAAGGCGGTGCCCGAGGAGTTGAACATGGAGATCAACGGGGGCAGGCCGACGACGACGGGGGCCTGGGCGAGGCTGAGGCCTTTGAGGAAGATGCGGCGAGAGAGCCGGGTGCGTTTTGTGATCACGTTGGACATTTATCGCGCTCCTGCAACT
>JBKJLJ010000506.1:0-12891 GCA_046597015.1 Bryobacteraceae bacterium | reverse complement strand
CGCTGAGGGTACGAATTGCGCTGGAGAGGTCGGAGACCTGGTTCTGCAACTTCCCGACGCGGGAAGTAAGGTCAGCCATCGATTCGCGGACGCTCGAAAAATCGTTCGACATCTGGTCGACTTTGGTACCGAGACCAGCGACGGGGACGACCAGGTTTTTTTCCTGATCCTTCAGTTTGTCGCGCAGGCTGGATTCGAGGACGGCGGTGGCCGTGCTGGCTTTGCCGGCGACCTCCAAGGTTTGCTGCAGGAGCACCTGGATGCCGGCTAGCTTTTCGTCCTGGGAGCGCTGCAAAGAACGCAACTGATCCTGCATTTGCAGGATGTCGCGCTGCATTTCCATAATCTCTTTCTTCTGCCCGTAGACGGCCGGTACGGCTACCAAAACGAGCAGGGCAAAACGAAGAATAAAGTTCATAACCATTCGCGTATAGGAAAAAGGGGACGGATGCTGCCATCCGCCCCCGGTTGTTTGTGATTGTTACAGCTACTGCGCTACGAAGTGCGAACGACGATTCTTCGACCAGCAGCCTTCGCTGCTCTCGGTGCAAGACGGCCGCTCTTTGCCATAGGAGATGGTGCGGAGACGGTCAGCCGAGACGCCAAGCTGGGTCAAGAATTCTTTCGTCGCGGTGGCGCGGCGATCGCCGAGGCCGAGGTTGTATTCGGCAGAACCACGCTCGTCGCAATGGCCCTCGATCGTCAGCGTGTTGTTCGGGAACTTGCCGAAGATGGTCTTCAGCGCGTCCGCGTTCTTGGTTAACGTCGCCCGGGAATCTTCCCGCACGTCGCTCTTGTCGTAGTCGAAATAGATGTCCTGGATCAGCTTCGAAACCATGGAGCCGAAGTCGTCGGACGGAACCGGGGTGGCCGGCGGGGCAACGGCCGCGGGAGCGGTGACGTTGACGGTGACGGTCTCGGTGCTGGTGCCGCCTTCATTGGCGGCGGTCAGCGTGTAGCTGGTGGTCGAAGACGGGAACACGGAACGGTTGCCCGCGGCGGTGACCGTGCCCAGGCCCTGGTTGATCGAAACGGACTGGGCGCCGGTGACTTCCCATTTCAAGACCGCGGCTTGACCGCGTTCAATGGTCGACGGCTCCACCGTGAAAAAGGTCACCATGGGCTTCTTGACGGGTGCCTTGGCAGCCGGTGCGACTGCGGCGGGGGCCGCCGGAGGAGGTGGTACGCCCACCTTCTTTCGACAACCCGCCGCAAAAAACGACAGTGTAAGAGCGAGTGCGAGTGCACTGGCGCGTTTGGTGTTCATCCTAAAAATTGCCTCCTCGATTCTGCTGCGATGCGGTTTTGTTAAAACTGTAAAATCTTTTTTGCCAGTTCACTTGGTCCAGACTGGCTTTTCGTTCACGCCGGCAGAGGTTAACTGCCTGAGCTGTGTTCCGTCGGCGAGCATCGACCAGATTTGCGTCGATCCGCCACGGTTGGACGATATCACGATGTGCCGCCCGTCGGGTGCCCAGCTCGGATTTTCATTCCGGCCAGCCCCTTGCGTGAGTTGCACATAGTCTCTTGTCGTTACATCCATTATGAATAAATTCCAGTTTCCCGGGGAGTACCCTCTGGTCCAGGCAAAGGCCATGTGTGACCCCTGTGGATTCCAAGCAGGATTGGAAGCTTCTCCCTCTCCGGTTGTGAGGCGCGTAACATCTGCGCCGTCAATATTCATTTTATATACTTGTTGGGCTCCACCGCGACCTGATACGAACAATATCTCATTTCCGGTCTTGGGATTGATCTTGGGTTCCACTTCGATCGAGCGGGTGTTGGTGAGCCGTTGGAGATTGCTGCCATCGGCGTTAGCGATGTAAAGCTGGGCCCAGCCGCTAGCGGAAGAAGAATAGATGATTTGCTTGCCATTGGGCGTAAACGAGGCGGTTGCGTTCATGGAAGCGCGCTGGTTGTAGAACGGAATCTTGCGTCCGGTCTCGAGGGAGTGGATGACGATGGCGGGTCCGCCCCCGGTGAAACTCGTAAACGCGAGGCGTGTGCCGTCCGGAGAGACGTTCGGCATTGTGATCAGATTTTTATAAAAAGTGAATTGTTTTTGATTGGAGCCGTCATAGTCCATGACCCAGATCTCTTTTGAGCCCGAGCGGTTCGAGACGAAATAGATTTTAGAGCCGGCCAAACTCTCGACGCCGAACTGTTTCAAGATATCGGTGGCGAATTCATGGGCGACCTTCCGGGCCCCGTCTTCGTCCAGGGTGCCATGGTAGATTTTGCCGATAACCTGGGCGCTGGAGACTTCCGGTTGCTTGACGTTGAACAGCCAACCGAAGAGCACCATTTGGTTATCCTGTTCGGCGGTGTAGCCGAAGGCGAGGAAGTCGCTGCTGACCGGCGGTTCGCTCCAGTCCTGCAGCCACGGGGCGCGCGCTCGATTGTTGGGATCGTACTGAAGCGGTTTGCGAAAGTCTTCGGGCCGCTGCGGCACGTTGAGCGGATACATGCTTTTCGGCGCCATTTTGAAAACGCCGGCGTCCTCGATGTCGCGGAACAGGGTTTGATTGAACGTGGCTACGAAGTTGGCGGCCTTGCCGGCACCGCGGAAATCGGGGATGGCGATGGCCGCTTTCTGGCCGCCGACAATGCGGCCAACGATATCGGCGCCTTGCTGGCCGAAGCCCGCCGACGCCGCTACTGCAACCAATAAGGGGAGGGTTATTTTCTTCATCGCTGTAGTTGAAATTGAAATTCTACGTTTGCTGAGTCGCGCTCAAACTCTCTGGGCAAGGGCGGGAAAGGGGAGGCTTCCTGGACCGCGCGTTGCGCCGAATAGTCGAGCGGAATGATGCCGCTGCGTTGCGACAACTTGATATTACGGACGCTGCCATCGCGTAAAATGTCGAAGGTGACCGAAACAAGATTGGCGGTCCGGACGTTGGGATCGATGTCATTCGTCCGCCATTTTTCGGCGATGCGGCGTTTGATGAGATCGGCGTAAGCGCCAAAACGGTTGCCCAGCGGAGTGCCGGTGCCGATGCCCACGCCGCCCGCGCCGGGGACGCCAAACATGGGATTTGTGAGCGTGCGGCCGACGGTGGTCGTCAGTTCGTTCGGACGTTTGGGTTCGTTGGGGCGATAACGATTTTGTTCGGCGGCGACTTCGGCGACGCGGCGTTTTTCCCGTTCCGTTTTCAAGGGGATGGCGTCGGAATCCTCGCGGCGCTGAGTCTTTTCGGGTTTGGGTTCGTTTTGTTTGACTTCGGATTCGGTCTCGGCGGCGACAGGATTGGGACGGGTCTGGCGAACCATCATCGGAATTTTGCTGACGGGGGTGATGGCGACGCCGCCGCCAGGGAGCGCGTTGGGATCGCCCCAGCTTTCGCGATGGCTCATGGGAAGCAGACCATAGCCGACGGCGACACCGATGACGGTGCCATGCAGAATCAGGCTCCGGAGGAGGGGACCGCCCGCGGCATTCTGCTTCGGTTGGCTCATCGCTTCTTGCGTCCCGCCTCGTCGACGGGTTGGGTGACCATGCGGACGTCGAGCTTCGATTGGCCCAGTTCGGAAACGACTTGCGCGATGGGGTCCCAGGGGGTGGCTTTATCAGCGCGGACGTACACCGCTTTTTGACCGGGGAAACGCTTCTTGATCACGTCGGAGAGCTCATTGATATTCACCGCTTTCTCATTGAGCTGCATTTCGCCTTCCTTACTGATGGTGACGACGGGAAGGTCTTCGGCTGATTGGCGCACCTGCTTCACTTTCGGCACGTCGACTTCCAGGCCGAATTCCATGACATGGGCGGTGAGCATGAAAATGATGAGGAGGACGAGGACGACGTCGACCAAGGGGATGATGTTGATTTCGGCGAGGGCCGTGGTGGAGCCACGGGAGCGAGAGCCGCGCCCGCCTCGATTTCCTAAAGAGAAAGCCATGGATTAGCCTTCATACGCTCTTTCGACCATATTTAGGAATTCGAGCGAAAAGTCTTCGAGGCGGGCCCCGATCTCGCGAACGGCTCCGCCGAAGTAGTTATAAAAAATGGCGGCCGGAATAGCGGCGGCGAGGCCCATGGCGGTAGCGACCAGGGCTTCGGCGATGCCGGGACCAACGGCCCGGAGGCTGGCGCTGCCGGCGGCGCTTAAGGCCTGAAAGGCGTCGATGATGCCCCAAACGGTGCCGAATAGCCCAATAAACGGGGTGATCGCGGCGATGGTCGCGAGCCAACTGAGACTCGCTTCCAGATCGCTGATTTCTTCGCTGATCCCGATTTGCAGGCTGCGCTCGACCGCGGTCCGGTTGGTCAGCTTGCCTTTGCTGCGAAGTTGGCGGTCGACTTCGGCCCACCCGGCGTCGAAGACGGCCACGACGGGGGCGGTGGGGAATTGCTCACACGCGGAGGTGACCGCGGCGACATCGGGCGCTTTGCGAAAAACGCGGAGAAAGCGGGTATTTTCCTCCGTCGCTTTTTTCAGTTTCGAGAATTTCTGAAAAACGATGGTCCAGGAATAGATTGAAGCGGCTGCCAAGAGCAGCAGGACCGCCATCGAAAT
Source organism: Bryobacteraceae bacterium (assembly GCA_046597015.1). Lineage (GTDB taxonomy): Bacteria > Acidobacteriota > Terriglobia > Bryobacterales > Bryobacteraceae. The sequence goes on along the minus strand of JBKJLJ010000506.1, from coordinate 8,371 downwards.
CGGCTTCGAAGCACTGACGATGCTCCATAAACTAGTGGGGGCCGAGCCTACGGCGGTAAGTATGAGTACGATCAACAAATTCTCCAGTCCTCTATTTTAACCGCTCTTCTGTAATAGTCGGACGCCGGGCCGGAATAAAAAGTTGAAGCATCATGCCGTTTTGGTTTCGACAGGATAGCCGAGTTCGCGCCAGTCGGGAAAGCCGCCTTCGAGAGGGCGGACGCGGCCGATTCCGTTTCGTTGGAGGCGTAGGGCGGCGCGGACGCTGCTTACTTCGTCGGGACAAGAGCAGTAGAGAACGACTTCGGCACCTTCGTACTGAGCGATGTCGTCGAGGAGGACGGAGCCGGGGATCCAGCCTTCCTCGCGTTCGAGGGCGTTCCGCAGATCGACGAGGACGACGGGCTCACCAGCGTCCATCATGCGCTTTAATTCTTCCGGCATGATGCGCGCCATGCGGAGGGCCTTAAAGACCTTGCGCCGTTGGGCGTATTTGAAGCCGAGATAGCCGGCGAGGCCGAGGCCAATTGTGACGCCGAGCCCCACGCCCATTTTGTTCAACTGTTCGGCAACGTACTCCAGTTGGGAATTGAAGAGCCAGCCGAGGAGGATGTAAACTCCGGCCCAAAGCGCCGAGCCCAGCCCGTCGAGAGCGATAAAGCGGCCGATCGACATGCGGAACAAACCGGCCATAGGTGGGGCAACGACACTCAGGCCGGGGACAAACTTGGCGACGACCAGAGTGGCGTTGCCGTACTTCTTGTAAGAAGCTTCGGTGTAGCGGACGCACGAATCGGGTTCGAGGGAGATTTTACAGAGCGTGCGGAGAATCGCGGTGCCTTTCTTGCGGCCAAGATAGAACCATACGACGTCGCCGACCAGGCAGGCGAGTAGGGCGAGGCCGAAGACAGGGGCGAGTTCGAGACGACCGAGTCCGGCGAGGGCGCCAGCCGCCAACAGCAGGGGTACGGCGGGGACGGGGAGACCCAACTGTTCGGCCAGGACGACGGCGAACAGGAGGGAATAGCCGTGACGAACCAGGAACTCGAGGGTATTATTCACGGGCGTGGATTACCTTACCGTTAAAGATCGTGAGGTCGACACGGGTTTCGTGGAGGGCGCTGGGCGGGACGCGAAAGAGGTCCTGGGATAGGATCAGGACGTCGGCCAGCATGCCAGGCCGAAGCTGGCCTTTGCTGTTTTCCTCGAAGCTGGCGTAAGCGCCGTTGACGGTGTAGGCGCGGAGGGCGGTTTCGACGCTGACGCGCTGGGCGGGTAACCATCCGCCGGCGGGGAGGCCGGTGGTGGTTTGCCGATTGACGGCGTTGTGGATGCCGCGGATGGGATCGAGACTGATCGAGGCGGGCCAGTCGCTCGAGAACACGAGCCGGGCGCCGGCTTTTTCGAGGCTACGCCAAGCGAAGGAGTTGGGCAAGCGCTCTGGACCGATGGCATGGGCCCAGACTTCGACGGTACCGGGGTCGGCGTGGATGGGCTCCATGGACGGCATGACGCCGAGCTTCGCGAAGCGCGGGATGTCGGCATCCTGGATGGTTTCGATGTGTTCGATGCGGAAACGGGCGTCGTGGGGCCCGTTGGCTTGGAGGGCGGCCTCATAGCCATTGAGGGCCATGCGGACGGCGCGGTCGCCGATGGCGTGAGTGTAGATTTGCAGGCCCAGCTTGTCGGCGGCGGTGGCGGTCGCGTTGAAGCGTTCCTGGGTCCAGACGGCTTTGCCGATTTCGCCGGGTTTGTTGGAATAGGGCGCGACCATGGCGGCGGTGTGGGATTCGATGACGCCGTCCATCATCATTTTTATCGCGGCCACGCGGAGGAGGGGCCCGGGGTATTTTCGGCGCATTCCGGCCCATTCTGTAAGGGTGGCCTTCTCGGTCAACGGCCCGACGCTGGGGGCGATGGCGGTGCGGACGGTCAGCTTGCCGGCTTCGGCAAACTCGTCGAAAAGGGCGATGGTTTCGGCGTCGCCGCTGGCGTTCTGCATGCTGGTGATGCCCAATCGGGCCAGCAGCGGCATGCCATCGGCGAGGGCCTGGAGGTTGCGCGCTTTATCTGGTTGCGGAACGAACCGACGGACCAGGCTCTGCGCACCTTCTTTGAGCGACCCGGTGGGTTCGCCGGCGGCGTCTTTGACGATCTCGCCGAATCCCTTGTACTCGGTCGCCTTGGTCACTCCCGCGACCGCCAGGGCTTTGGAATTCACCCAGGCGGTGTGGCCGTCATAAGCGCTTAAAAATATCGGGCGATCCTTGACGACCGCGTCGAGCCATTCCTTGACAGGGAGCTTTCCGCCGGGGAAGCAGAGATACTCCCAGCCACGGCCCTTGATCCAACCGGGCCCGGGATTCTTCGCGACGAATTCACCGACCGCTTTCTGAATCGTCTCGAGGGTGCAGATTCCGGTAAGGTCGATTTCACGCAGACCGATCGCTCCACCGAGGAAGTGGAGGTGAGCGTCGTTGAAACCGGGGGTGACCAGGCGCCCCTTGGCGTCGATGACGATAGCCCCTGGCCCGGGTTTGACTTCGGCGTCGGTTCCGACGGCGACGATCTTTTCGTCGCGGATCAGAACTGTTGTGGCCCAAGGTTTCGATTCGTCGCCGGTCCAGACGCGCCCGTTGCGAATCACCAACTCGGCCGACGAACCAGCAAGCGCCACGAGAAAACAACACAAAAGCCGCATTTTCTCCAGTGTGCCAGATCCCGGCGAATATACTAGGAGTATGTCTCCGGAAGTCATGGAAAAATACGAGGTCGTGATCGGCCTCGAGGTTCACGTGCAGCTCAGCACGCGCACCAAAATCTTCTGCTCCTGCCCCACCAGCTTCGGCGCGCTGCCGAATACCAACGTCTGCCCGGTCTGTTTGGGCTTACCGGGCGCTTTGCCGGTGCTGAGCCGGGGCGCCGTTGAATTGGGCATCAAGGGCTCGACGGCGCTGAACTGCACGGTGCAGCCGGAGTCGGTTTTTGCGCGGAAGAATTATTTTTATCCGGACTCGCCGAAGGGTTACCAGATTTCGCAGTTTGATAAACCGATCGCGCTGGGTGGATACCTAGACGTGCTCGTCCACGGCGAGACCAAGCGCGTCGGGATTACGCGCGTCCACATGGAAGACGACGCGGGGAAGTCGATCCACGATGGGTTTAAAGACTCGGACCGGTTCACTTACGTTGACCTGAACCGTTCGGGCACTCCGCTGATTGAGATCGTCAGCGAGCCGGATATTCGCAGCTCCGACGAGGCGGTCGAATATCTGACCGAGGTGAAGCAGGCGATGCAGTTTGCCGAGGTTTCGACCTGCGACATGGAGAAGGGGCATCTGCGGTGCGACGCGAACGTCTCGATGCGCCGTAAGGGCGCGGAGAAGTTCGGGACGCGGGCTGAAGTGAAGAACCTGAACTCGTTCCGGTTTCTGAAACAGGCGATTGAATTCGAAATGGTGCGTCAGGTGGAGATTCTTGAATCTGGCGGCCGCGTGATCCAAGAGACGCGTTTGTTCAACCCGGATCTGGGCGAGACGATTTCCATGCGTTCGAAGGAAGAGGCCCACGATTATCGTTATTTCCCCGAACCGGATCTGATTCCGCTTCGGATTAGCCCGGAGTGGTTGGCGCAGGTGACGGCGACGATGCCCGAGCTGCCGCAGGCGCGACGGGCCCGGTTCGCGACGGCCTATGGGCTGAGCAACTACGATGCGCAGGTGCTGACGGTGACGCGGGAGATCGCCGACTACTTTGAAAGGGCGGCCGTGGCGTGCGGCGACGCCAAGCAAGCGGCGAACTGGGTGATGGGCGATTTGGCGGGGATGCTGAAGGCCGACGGCAAGGAAATCGCGGATTCGCCGATTTCAGCCGAGCATTTGGGCGAGTTGATCGGTCTGATCAGCAAGGGCGAACTTTCCGGCAAGCTGGCGAAGGACATCTTCCCGAAAATGTATGCGACGGGCGACGCGCCGGGCGCGATCATGGAGCGCGAAGGGTTGAAGCAGATCAGCGATTCCGGGGCGCTCGAAAAATTCGTGGACGAGGTTCTGGCCGCGAATCCGAAACAGGTGGAGCAGTATAAGGCCGGCAAAACCACGGTCATCGGGTTCCTGGTGGGCCAAGTGATGAAGCTATCGCGTGGTCAAGCGAACCCCGGCACCGTGAATGCCCTGTTCGCCGAGAAGCTGAAGTAGGCCGCCGTGGATGCAAGCCCATGCCGCTCATCACCAATCTGTTCTTCACCGAGTTGCTCGGGCTTCGGGTCTACGACCTTAAGGGCCGGGAACTCGGTCGTATTCGCGACGCGGCGCTAGTCCCGCTGGTTGACGCCATTCGCGTCGACCGGTTCCTGCTAGGCGGGGGGCCGGCTTGGCTGACGGTGCGCTATGACCAAGTGGACCGGATCAACCTCGAGGGGCTGTGGCTACGCGACGAGTTGCTGACGCCGTATCATCGCGACGAGTATATGCTGCGTATCGGTCGCGACCTTCTCGACCAGCAGATCATCGACGTGGATGGGCGTAAAGTGGTGCGCGTTTCCGATGTCACCTTTAACCTGGACAACTCGCAGGGTTATGACGAACTGCGCATCGTGGAAGTCGACATAGGCCTGCGAAGCATGTTCCGGCGGGTGACGCAGGGGCTGCTGCCGCGTCCGTTGATCCGGCGGCTGATGATGCCGATTCCGCCGAATTCGATCAACTGGCAGGTCTGCAATATCGTCGAGAGCGATCCGCAGCGGCGGCTCCATTTGAACATCTCGCACGACCGGCTGGAGCACCTGCATCCGGCTGACCTGGCCGACATCGTCGAGGCGCTGGGCCCGGAGGATCGGGAAGCCATTTTTGAGTCGATTGATAGCGAAGTGGCAGCGGATGCGTTATCGGAGATCTCGCCGGAGATTCAGTCGAGCATTCTGGAATCGCTGGACGAAGACAAGGCCGCCGATATCATCGAAGAGATGTCGCCGGACGAAGCCGCCGACGTCCTTGGCGACCTGGACCAGGACACCTACGAAGCCATCCTAGAAGAGATGGAAAACGAACCCAAGGCTGAGGTGCGCGAACTGCTCGAACACCGGGAGGATTCGGCGGGGAGGTTGATGACGACTGAATACATCACGATGCCTACCGACGCCACGGTGGGCGACGCCATCGCCGCGATCGCCGCGAATGCCGAGATCATCGACAACTTGAATACGCTATTTCTAATTGATGCCGAAGAGAGGTTGACGGGTGCGGTGCCGCTGGCCCGGCTTTTTACGGTGGCCGGTTCCGAGCCGCTCGCCGGGCTGCAGGCCGAACGATTGCTGTCCGTGCTAGTGACCGAGAAGCAGGACCGGATCACCGAGCTTTTCGACAAGTACAATCTGCTGACATTGCCCGTGCTCGATAAGCAAAAGCGGCTGGTGGGGGTGATTCACGCCGACGATATTATCGCCCTCTTAAGGAGTCTCTAGCCTATGTTCCAAAGACTCAAATATCACATCGCGGTGTTCTTTTCCGTCATCGGGCCGGGCTTCATTACCGCCGTGGTAGACAACGACGCCGGCGGCATTTTCACCTATTCCCAGGCCGGTGCCAAGTACGGCTATTTGCCTCTATGGACGCTGCTGCCGATCATGGCGTTGTTGATCGTGACCCAGGAGATGACGGCGCGGATGGGGGCGGTGACGGGCAAGGGGCTGTCGGATCTGATCCGGGAAGAGTTCGGGCTGCGGACCACCTTCTTTATGATGGTGGCTTTAGTGGTGGCCAATCTGACAAACGTGATGGCGAACTTCGCGGGCGTGGCCAGTTCGCTCGAGTTATTCGGGGTATCGCGCTATATTTCCGTTCCGATTGGGGCATTGATCGTGTGGCTGCTGGTGGTGAAGGGGAACTACGCGAGCGTGGAGCGGATCTTTCTGTTTGCCACGTTGTTGTATGTCTCCTACATTATTTCCGGGGTACTGGTAAAGCCCGATTGGAAAGAAGCGGCGATTTATAGCGTGACGCCGGTGCTGCTTTTCGACCCCGCCTACATCACGTTGCTGATCGCGATGGTGGGTACTTCGGTGGCGCCGTGGATGCAGTTCTATCTGCAAGCGGCGATCGTGGAAAAAGGCGTGACTGCCAAGGACTACATTGAGTCGCGGATCGAAGTAATCGTCGGCTGCGTGGTGATGACCGTGATTGCGTTCTTCATCATCGTCGCTTGCGCCGGTGCGATTTGGACGGTGGCCCCGCGGGATATCAAAGACTCGACGGATGCCGCGCTTGGTCTGAAGCCGTTTGGCGACTATGCCTATCTGCTCTTTGCCGGCGGCCTGTTCAACGCTTCGCTTTTCGCCGCGTGCATTTTGCCGTTGTCGACTGCGTACACCGTCTGCGAGGGCCTCGGTTTTGAATCCGGCGTAAACAAACGCTGGAACGAAGCTCCCATTTTTTATTGGCTCTTTACCTTGTTGATTGTCGTCGGCGGCGGTGTGATTCTGATCCCGGGCTTCCCGCTCGTGCGGATGATTCTCCTCTCGCAGGTCATTAACGGGGTGATGCTGCCCTTCGTGCTGATTTTCATGGTGCTGATTGTGAACCGCAAATCGATCATGCGGGACTGGACCAATTCCCCGGCCTACAACGGCGTCGCCTGGACCGCCGTCGTCACCATGATTGGACTGACTCTGGCGCTGGTTGGTATCACACTGCGAGACCTCTGGGCATGAACATTTTTCCCCCGGATTGTAATTCCAAGCCGCGCTACACTGATCCCTTGCTGTTAACTCAAGCCGAACCCCGCGCAGCCGACACCGCCTCCATCGTTGGCCAACTCGCGCACGAACTCCGCCAGCCGCTGAGCGCGATGGAAGCGATCACCTACTATCTGCATCTGACGGTGGTGAAGGATCCGAACGCCCGGCAACAGATCGATAAGTTGCGGCAGTTGATCGAGCAAGCGGGCTGGATCCTGTCCGACGCGGTTCACTATCTGCAATCGGCACCGGGCCGCCCGGCTCTGCACGATGTCCACGAGATTCTCGAAGCCGTGCTCAGCCGCTTCAGCACGGAGGATCAGGATGCGGTGTTCGTCGATCTAGCCGACTCGTTTCCGCTGGTGACCTTGGACCTCACGCAGATGCAGCATCTGCTGACGACGGCGCTCCGCTTCTGCCTGCGCACGGCGCGCCAAGCGTATCCGGTGGAGGTCGCGACCTACGTGGAAGCGAACCAAGCCATCATCCTCTTTTCGACCGAAGCTCCCGGACTCGACGCTCGATCCTTCGACAGCCTTTTCTTGCCGTTTGAGGACCATCCGGCCCCCGCTGCCGGCCTTGGCTTGGCCAGCGTTCGGCGGATCGCGGAGGTTCACGGGGGTAGTTGCGATCTGTCCGTCGATACGGCCGGCGAACTTCTGTTACGCGTCGCTCTTCCGATCCATGGCGTCTAAGCGCGCGCGCAGGGCCTTCATTTCCTGACGCAGTTCGCCCACCTTTGTGATGTTGGCGAGCTGCGTTAGATACTCCTTCAAGGGCCGCGCCGGCGTGCCCCAAACGACCTGGTTGCCATGCACGATTTTCGACGTCAGGACACCGCAGCCGGAACCCAGGATCGCTTTCGATTCGATCCGCGCCTTATCGCCGATGCCGACCTGGCCGCCGATGATCGCGTACTCCTCCACCACGACGCCGCCCGATAGCCCGGTCTGCGCGGCGATCACGACATGGTTGCCGATCTCGCAGTTATGAGCGATATGGACCATGTTGTCGATCTTCACGCCGTCGCCGATCCGGGTGACGCCGAGGGCAGCCCGGTCGATGCAAGCGTTGGCGCCGAGTTCGAAATCATCGCCGATCTCGACGCGTCCGACCTGAGGGAACTTTTGGTAGCGGCCTTCGTGCATAACAAAGCCAAAGCCGTCGGCCCCAATCACGCTACCGGAGTGCAACACGGCGCGGGCGCCGATCTTCACGCCGTCGTAAATTGTTACCCGGGCATGGAGGAGGGCGTCTTTGCCGATCGTCACCCCCGCGCCGATCCCGCACCCGGCTTGAATTTCGCTGCCGGCCCCGATCCTGGTTCCTGCGCCAATGCTCGCGTGTGGGCCGACGCTGACGTCTTCGCCCAACTCCACGTCCTCGCCCAACACAGCCGTCGGATGGACCCCTACGGCCGCCCGCCTGCGGGGATAGAGCACCGTCAGGCAACGCGCAAACGCGCCGCGGGGCTGTGGGACAAAAATCATGGTGGCCGCCAACTCCGTCCCCGGGGTGACGAGCAAACAGCCCGCCCGCGTGGCTTCCGCCGCCTTTGCTCCCTTGGCGTTTCCGACGAAGCTGAGTTCGCTCTCGCCGGCCTCGGCCAAGGGTGCCGCTCCTACAATCTCCCGTTCC
>JBKJLJ010000492.1:0-3058 GCA_046597015.1 Bryobacteraceae bacterium | reverse complement strand
AGCGCCACCGCCGGCCACGGCCTTGCCACCATGCTCCTCGGTGCGCCCACCGGCGGCCTCTTCAGCGACGATCCCGCTCTCGCCACCTCCCAGCTCTACTACGCCGCCTACCTCCAGGACGATTGGAAAGTGTCTCGCAAACTCACCGTCAACCTCGGCGTCCGCTGGGAATACCAAGCCCCCTGGACCGACCGCTTCAACCAACTCGGCTACTTCGATCCCGATGCCATCGACCCCCTCACCAAACGCCCTGGCGTTCTGCGCTTCACCGGTCGTGACGGCAACCCCCGCCATCAGACCGACGCCGATCGCAACAACATCGCCCCTCGCATCGGTCTCGCTTGGCAACTCCCCAAACGCACCGTGCTGCGCGCCGGCTATGGGCTCTTTTACTTTCCCGGCAGCGGCGGCATTGGCGCCGGCGCCAGCGACCTCGGTAGTGGCTTCCTCGCTCAAACCCCAGTCTTCCTCGGCGCCCCGCCCGCCGCCCCCAACACCCCGCCCCCCGGCGCCACCCTCGCCCGCTCCTTCGAAGCCGGCTTCTTTGACGCCCCCAACACCGGCGTCGGCGCCAGCATAGGCACTGCCTTCCGCCCCTGGGTGACGCCCTTCAACCATCAGTGGAACTTCAACCTCCAACACGCCCTCTCCTCCACCCTGCTCATCGAGGCCGCCTACGTCGGCAATCGCGGCCAACGCATCTGGATCAACCGCAGCCGCACCGCGGTCGATACGAGCAATCTGGCCCTCGGCTCCGCGCTCGACGATCTCGTGGCCAACCCCTACTTCGGCGTCATCCCCACCGGCGCACTCAGCGTCGCCCAAGTCCGCCGCAGCCAACTCCTCCAGCCCTTCAACCACTACACCGGCATCACCCGCTTCCGCGATCCCGTCGGCGATTCCATCTATCACGGCTTCACTCTCCGCATCGATAAACAATTCAGCCACGGGCTCAGCTTTCAAGCCGCCTTCACCGCCGGCAAGCACATCGACAACGTCGGCGAACGCTTCGGCGGTCGCTCCGGCTTCCTCGACCCGAACAACCTCGCCCTCTCCCGCTCCACCAGCGAAGAAGATCGCCCCCAGCACTTCATCACCAACTACATCTACGAACTCCCGTTTGGCAAAGGCCGCAAGTGGCTCAACTCTGGCATCGGCAGCCACCTGCTCGGCCGCTGGCAGTTCAGCGGCGTCACCACCTTCAGCCGCGGCCTCCCCATGGTCATCACCGGGCCCAACAACACCCGCCTCCCCGGCGTCGGTGCCGCCGCCGTGCGCCTGAAAGATCCCGTGCTGCCCGAGGCCGAGCGCACCCTCGACCGCTACTTCGATACCACCGCCTTCCTCCCCGCGCCCACTTACTCCCTCGGAAACGATTCCCGCACCCAGCCCAAGCTCCGCATCCCCGGCCTCAACACCTTCGACCTCAACATCAGCCGCTCGCAGCCCATCGGCGAGCGAATGAACCTGCAGTTCCGCGCCGAAATGTTTAATGCTTTTAACAAGCCCCAATTCGGAGCCCCCCAAGGCAGCGTCACCGCCACCAACTTCGGCGCCATCACTGGCGCCTCCAACTCCCGCGTCGTGCAAGTCGGGCTCCGCCTAAGTTTCTAGACGCCTTGCGGGAGAATCCAACAGCATCTTCCTCATGAACCGCCGAAACTTTCTGCAAAGCGCCGCCGCTGCTCTCCCCTTACAGGCGGCGGCCAAGAAGCCGAATATCGTCCTCATCCTTGTCGACGACTTCGGATTCGGCAGCCTCAACTGCAATGGGGCCGATCCCAAGCTCATCCGCACCCCGAACTTGGACCGCATCGCGAAAGAAGGAGTCCGCTTCACCGACGCCAATACCCCGTCCTCGGTCTGCAGTCCCTCGCGCTATGCCCTTTTGACGGGCCGCTACTGCTGGCGGACGCCCCTGCAGTACGAGGTACTGTCGACAACCGCGCCGCTCCACATCGAGACCACCCGGCTCACCATCGCGTCGCTGCTCAAAGGCGAGGGCTACAACACCGCCGCGATCGGCAAATGGCACCTCGGATACGGCACGGGCACGACCGACTTTACGGCCGAACTCAAGCCCGGGCCACTCGAGATCGGCTTCGATTACCACTTCGGCGTGCCGCAGAATCACGGCGACGCCTCGGGAGTGTTCATCGAGAACCACGGCGTCCAGGGTCTTCGGTCAAAGGAAGTAAAGCCGTTCGGCAAGTCGCCTTACGGCCGCGAGTGGATGGGCATTGACGCGCCACAGCGAGTGGACGATGAGGTCATGGATGTACTCACCGATCACGCCGCGGATTGGATCGGCAAGCAAAGCGCGCGCAAACCGTTCTTCCTATTCTTTACGCCGGTCGCCGTGCATGAGCCTGTCACCCCGTCCGCGCGGTCCAAAGGGAGCAGCGCGGCGGGCCCGTACGGCGACTGGGTGCACGATCTCGATCATTCCGTCGGCCGGGTCCTGAAGGCTCTCGACCAACACAAGTTCGCCCAGGACACCCTGCTCCTCTTCACGAGCGACAACGGCGGCGTTTTCACGACCACCGGTGACCGCTCAGAAGCCGTTGCTTATCGCGCCGGGCTTCGCGTCAACGGCGACTGGAGAGGGGGGAAACACGGCATTTATCAGGGCGGCTTCCGTGTTCCCTTCCTGCTCCGCTGGCCGGGAAAGGCTCCGGCCGGCACCACCTGCGACCAGACCATCAACCTCGTGGACATGGTCGCCACGATTGCCGCCGTCGTGGGAAAACCATTGCCCCCAGCCGAAGGAGCGGCCGAGGATAGCCACAATGTCCTGCCCGCGTTTCTCGGCCAGAAGCTGAGCGTGCCGCTGCGCGATTCCATGGTGAGCCACAGTGCGGACGGTGTGTTTGCGATCCGTCAGGGCCCCTGGAAATATGTAGAGGGTACTGCGGCCAAACCCAAAGCGCTCGTTCCCAAAGCTCGCGCCGCCGAGATGACGCGCCAACTCTACAATCTGCACGACGACCCGAAGGAACAGATCAACCTCATTGACAGCAATCACGAAGTGGCGGCGCGGTTGCAGGATCTGTTGAGC
>JBKJLJ010000412.1:0-5477 GCA_046597015.1 Bryobacteraceae bacterium | reverse complement strand
GAATGCAGCTTTCAACATTAAGTTGGTTATTCCTGGCCGGGACGGCCGCTTTTGCGCAGACGAAGTTCGACGTGGCGTCGATCAAGCCGAATCCGTCGAATGATGACCGCATCATGATCCGCATGATGCCCGGCGGACGGTTTGTCGCCACCGGAATTACCGTGAAACAGCTGATCGCACAGGCTTACAACGTGCGGCCGTTCCAAGTGCAGGGAGGGCCCGGTTGGATGGACAGCGACCGGTTTGACATCAACGCCAAGGGCGAAGGGTTGCCCGACCGGGTGCCACCAGACGTTTTGCGGCCAATGTTGCAAGCTCTGCTCCAGGACCGGTTTGGACTAAAACTGCGGGAAGAGAGCAAAGAGATGCCCGGGTTTGCGTTGGTCGTGGGCAAAAACGGCTCGAAACTGAAGCCGGTGGAAGGAGAAGCACGGAGGCAGATCCAGATGGGCCGGGGGCAGATCAACGCCAAGGGAATGCCGATCGCCATGTTGGCTCAACAGTTGGGGCAGATGCTGGGGCGGACGGTGGTCGACAAAACAGACTTAAAAGGGGCTTACGATATCGAATTGAATTTCACCCCGGAAGCCGGAGCGGGGCACGGCGGCCCGGCGGCGGGGCCGGACGCGATTGCGGCTTCGGACAACAGCGGACCGACCATCTACACCGCGCTGCAGGAGCAATTGGGCTTAAAGTTGGAATCGCAGAAGACGGCCACCAAGATCTTGATGATTGAGAAGGTCGACAAGCCAAGCGAGAATTAAGGGGATGCGGAAGATAGGGCTGTTGGTGGGGCTGGCGGGGACGCTGGCCGGGGCGGAGTTGCGCGGGATCGTCCAATACGGGGGCTTACCCGTGCCGGGAGCCTCCGTGATAGCGGTACAAGGTACAACGCGCAAGACGGCCCTGACCGACCGGGCAGGAGCATATTTCATCGGCGACGTGGCGGAAGGGACCTGGGCGGTACAGGTGGAGATGCAACTGTTTACCACACAGCGGCAGGAGGTGGCGGCCGGGACCAAAGCGGAGTGGGCGCTCGTTCGCGCGGAGATGGCGGAGCCGGCGATCCGCTTTGAGAAACCTCCAGTAAGAACCGTTCCACGCCCAGCGCCCACGGCAAAAAAGAAGGTGGAACCCGAAGCGCTCGAGACCGATGATGGCCTGCTCGTGAATGGCAGCGTCAACAACGGTGCCGCGTCGCCGTTTGCCCAACTGCCTGCGTTTGGGAATAACCGGAAAGGGCAGCGATCGCAGTACAACGGCAATTTAGGGTTCATTCTCAACAACGCGCTGTTCGATGCGCGCGCGTTTTCTTTGACCGGCCAGAATACGGCCAAGCCGGACTACAGCCAAGTGCAGGGATTGGCTTCGTTCGGAGGGCCGGTGAGGATTCCGGGCTTGCTCGACCGGAACGGGCCGGTATTTTCGATCAATTACCAGTGGACGCGGAACCGGAGCGCGGCAGTGCAGACGGGGTTGGTGCCGACGGCGGCGCAGCGAGACATGCTCACGAACCCGCCCGCCATTGCCTTAGTGCGCCTCTATCCTCTCCCTAACTTCCTCGGAAGTTCCCGCTATAACTACCAGACGGCCGTCGTGAACGGCTTACATCAAGACGACCTGCAAGCGCGGCTGCAGAAGAGCGTTCGACGAAACTCGTTCAGCGGGTCCGTCGCCTGGCAGCGGCTGCGGACGGATTCACCCGATCTGTTCGGCTTTCTGGACACCGGGCGCACGGGCGGTGGGAACGTGACGTTGGGCTATCGACGCAGCTTCGATCCCCGTACCTACGTGAACGTCGGGACCCAGATGAGTTGGCTGGACAATGTGGCGACGCCCTATTTCGCGGGGCGGCGGAATGTATCGGGAGAGGCCGGGGTGAAAGGCAACAACCAGGATCCAGTGAACTGGGGACCGCCGGGCCTCGAATTTTCGAGTGGGATCACGGCGTTGCGAACCGGACAAGCGGCGAACCGGCGGAACCAGACGATCGGACTTTCGCTGGACGGTTTTGCCAGTCGTGGGAAGCATAATGTGAGCGGCGGGGGCACCTACCGGCGCCAGCAGTTCAATCTGATCGGCCAGGAAGACGCCCGCGGTACCTTCGTCTTTACCGGCGATGATTGGAGTAAGTTCGGCCGAGGCACGCCCGATACGGCAACCATCGCCTTCGGGAACGCCGACAAGTATTTACGGGGTAAGACCGTCGAACTGTTCGCGAACGACGATTGGCGAGTAAGTCCGGCGCTCACCATCAACGCCGGGCTGCGGTGGGAGTATTGGTCGCCCCTCGAAGAGAAGTACGGCCGGCTGGTGAACGTCTCTGGCGCGCAGCCACAGCCAGACCGGAACAACGTCTCGCCGCGGGTCGGGCTGGCTTGGCGGCCTCGTGCAGCGGGGTCAACGGTCGTGCGAGGTGGTTATGGGATCTACTACGACACTTCGGTATACCTGCCGATAGCCCTCCGGATGGCCCAGCAATCGCCGTTCTCGCGCAATATTCGGGTGACGAACTCAGCCGCGCGACCGCTGACCCTAGCGGATGGGTTCCCGGCCGGCGCCGCGGCGGCCACCTTCGGCGTTGATCCGAACTTTCGGCTGGGGTACGCGCAGAGCTGGCAGCTATCAGTGCAGACTGATCTGCCGGGGGCCCTGCAGGTGATGGCCCTTTATCAGGGCACCAAAGGGACGCGCGGGCAGCAGCAGGTTTTGCCCTTTACCTTCCCCGATGGGCAGGGGCCGGGGGCAGGATATACGTATCTGAGTTCGGAAGGCAATTCGAATCGGCAGGCGGGGATCTTGCAAATGCGACGAAGGCTGCGGTCGGGGTTGACCGCGGCGGCGACCTACACCTGGGCGAAAGCCATCGACAACTCGTCGCTGGGAGGCCGAGGACAAGGCGCGACGTTGGTGGCGCAAAACTGGTTGGATTTGCGGGCGGAGCGGGGGCGATCGAATTTCGATCAGCGGCATGGGTTGAGCGGGATGGCCCAATATACGACCGGCATGGGGCGGAACGCCCTCTGGCGGGGTAAATGGCTGAGCGATTGGACGGTGAGTTCCCAATGGGCCGTGGGGACGGGGCTGCCCCTGACGCCGGTGCTGCTGCGGCCGGTGGCCGGGACGGGCGTAACGGGAAGTTGGCGCCCGGACTACACCGGCGCTGAACTGTTCGTTGGCTCGCGACTGAATCCGGCGGCCTATGCGGTGCCGGGGCCGGGGCGATGGGGAAACGCAGGTCGAAACACGATTACGGGGCCGAAACAGTTGGCGGTCAACGCAGCGCTGTCGCGGACGTTTCGGGCCAACGACAAAGCGAGTTGGGACTTCCGCGTGGAGGCAACCAACGCGTTGAACAACGTGACTTTCCCGGGCTGGAACACCGTCGTGGGGAATGCGCAGTTCGGCTTGCCGATAGCGAGCAATCCCATGCGGCGGGTGCAGGTGTTGGGGAGGTTGCGATTTTGATGCGGATGGCGGGATTGGCATTGCTCGCGGCGGCGCTGTGGGGACAGGCGACGTTTCGCACGACGACGCAGTTGGTGGTGGAAACGGTCACCGTCAAAGACAAGAGCGGTCGACCGGTGACTGGGTTGACGGCCAAAGACTTCGTGTTAACCGAAGACGGGGTGGCCCAGGAGATCAAGTTTTTTGAACTCCAACGACTCGCGGAGGCAGTCCCCGCCTCAGCCGTGGAAGGGCCGGTGGAAGCGCTGGCCAGACTCACGCGAGGGGACATTGCAGGCGGCGACGTCCGGTATCGCGACAAGCGACTGCTAGCGCTGTATTTTGACCTCACCGCGATGCCGGGTCCGGACCAGGTCCGGGCGTTCCGGGCCGCAAAGATTTTTGTACAGCGGCAGATGACTGGGGCGGATCTGGTGGCGGTGATGGCGTTTCAGGGCGGCAGCGTCCGGGTGCTGCAGGACTTCACCGACGACCGGGCTCGGCTGCTGCGGGTGATCGAAACGCTGTTGGTGGGTGAGGATGAAA
Organism: Bryobacteraceae bacterium; assembly: GCA_046597015.1. Taxonomy (GTDB): domain Bacteria; phylum Acidobacteriota; class Terriglobia; order Bryobacterales; family Bryobacteraceae. Next base: position 1,484 of record JBKJLJ010000412.1, on the reverse strand, counting down.
ATGCCCCCGTAGACTCGGCCACCGCCGCCGACGCCGGCGCCGCCTTCGGGCAAAACGACACCGAGTTCGATATCTTTTTCACCGATCGACAGTTGTCGGCGCTGCAGACGGCGGCGGCGATGCTAGGCCGGCTGCAGGAGAAGAAGGCGTTGGTTTACTTCGCCAGCGGACTGCGACTGAATGGAACCAACAACCAGGCGCAGTTGCAGGCGACCATCAACGCGGCGGTTCGGGCGGGCGTTGCGTTTTGGCCGATCGACGCGCGGGGATTGGTGGCGTCGGCTCCGATGGGAGACGCGACGCAGGGCTCCGCGGGCGGGGTCGGGATGTACACCGGGGCCACGGCGAACGCACAGCGCGGGAACTTACAGCGGTCACAGGATACGCTTTGGACGCTGGCGGCCGATACCGGTGGCAAAGCGATGCTGGACTCCAATGACTTGGGCGCGGGAATCGTGCAGGCGCAGAAAGCGACCGGGAGTTATTACATCCTCGGCTTTTACTCGACCAACGAGAAGACCGACGGGAAGTTCCGGAAGGTGAAGATCACCCTGGGGGGGGGCCGCGAAGGGACCGTCGAGTACCGGCAGGGCTACTACGGGAACAAGGTATTCAGCAAATTCTCTACGGCGGATAAGGAGAGGCAATTGGAAGACGCTCTGCGGCTGGGCGATCCGGTAACCGAGTTGCCGATCGCGCTGGAAATCGGTTATTTCCAGTTAAACGGGGCCGAGTACTACGTTCCCGTGATGGTAAAGATTCCCGGGAGCGAATTGGCCCTGGCGCGGCGAGGCGGGGCGGAACGGGCGCTGATCGATTTTCTCGGGGAGGTGAAGGATGAGTATGGGACGACCGTCTCGAACGTCAGGGACAAGGTGGAACTGAAGCTGACCGGCGCGACAGCAGCGGAGTTGGCTCGGCGGCCGATCGAATATGATACCGGTATGACCCTGCTGCCCGGGCAGTATAAGTTGAAGTTACTCGCTAGAGATGCCGAAACAGGTCGCATGGGCACTTACGAACGAGCCTTCGTCGTGCCAAATCTAGCCAAGGAGGCGCAGCGAATTCCAATGAGCTCGGTGGTATTAAGCGGCCAGCGCGTGGACATGCGCGAGGCGATTTTCAATGCCTCGAAAGACAAAGCGCAAGTGGTCAACCCCCTCGTTTGGGACGGGAAAAAGATCGTCCCGTCCGTGACGCGGGTCTTCCGGACGTCAAAGGACCTCTTCGTCTATTTCCAGGCGTACGGCGAGGAGACCGTCGCGGCTTACGTGACGCTCTTTTCGAACGGCAAAAAAGCGTTGGAGACAACACCGGTGGTTGTAGCAGAGGGCGGAACGAACCGACTGAAGGTCCGTCCGGTTCGTTTCGAAATTCCGCTCGGAACGCTCTTGCCGGGCGAATACTTGTGCCAGGTAACCGTCGTCGAAGCCAAGGGAGCCAAGGCCGCGTTTTGGCAGGCCCCCCTGGTCGTGGTTCCGTAA
>JBKJLJ010000375.1:0-3401 GCA_046597015.1 Bryobacteraceae bacterium | reverse complement strand
GTGCTCTGGTACCGAAGAATCGATCGAACGCCGGTTAATATGTGAGCGTATCACTATCAGATAATCTTCCAAATTGTCAGTAAGCACTGACGCTAAGTGCTTAGTCGATGAAAAACTCATCGATTCAATAAGTGCTTTATTATCATATAGATACAGACGCCGGGGCCCTCATTTCGTCCCCGAATTTGGCCAAAAAACCGCTCGTGGCCTCTTTGGTGCGTACCCGCAGGTTATGGGGTGGGGGGGGGTCTCGGGGTGGGGCTGTTGTTTATCAACAACTTACCAGTGAGCGTAGCGTCAAAATAGTGCACTTAATGTTGAATTCCGATGAACTTGTGGCGCACATTTTACAACCAGCTGTCATGGCGGTTTCGCTCTAGGTCCTCTCTCGGAAGGCGCTGTTCGGGCGCGTAAAGCGGCGCATCGACATTTTCACGGAGAGGTTTTGAAGCTGCGGACTTTGGCGACGCCGAATGGTACAGTGGCAACCTTCTCAAGACGTGGTGTAGGGGGCGAAGTCATAGTTTAATACCTTGATCTGTCACCGCAGCTTCTGATGGCCCGCCCCGATAACGCCGTTGGCAGCGGCGGTGAGCTTCTTTACGGATTCGCTTTGGCGATACAGGCGATTGGCGTTCCGGCGCTGCTGACGCCGGACTACCGAGCGGCAGGTAGCGGTGCAATAGCGTGGTCCCCGGACGCTACTAACGCAGAGATTGAATAGTGCGCGGCATTCCGGATTCCCGCACAACCTCTGCCTGAGAACCGGAGTGTCTACGAAAGATACATCAGCCATTCCTGAATCATGCCATCCACTGCGACCGAAATCAAAAACTTTCTGCCGTTCGACCGGCAGATGACCGGACAGACGCCTCGCGCCTCAGGCGCTGATGACGTAGCTCCCTTCGGCCTGGTGTTCAGAAAACTACGTTTTCACGTGATCGCCAACATCAACTGCCTGCTACGAACGACAGTGGGCAAGCCTTTCGACACCAGATTGTGGCTCCGGCGGTAAGATAGGACGGAATGCCTCCACCCCCAAACACACCGGACGAAGCAGGCCGAATCGCGGAATTGGATCGCTATGCGATCCTCAAAACTCCTCCCGAGGCTGTGTTCGATCGCATCACAGCACTGGCAGCCCGTCTGTTTCACTGTCCGATAGCCGTAATTAATTTTGTCGCTGGGGAGCGACAGTGGTTCAAGAGTTGCGTTGGATTGAATTTCACTGAGAGCGCTCGGGACGTATCGATATGCGCTTGGGCGATTCTCAGTGACACCGTCACCGTGGTGCCGGACGCCAGGCAAGATCCCCGCTTCGCTGACAACTGCTTCGTCACCGCCGAAGGTGGCATTCGGTTCTATGCTGGTGCACCTATCATTACTCCTCGCGGATATAACCTTGGGACGCTTTGCATTATCGACACCGTTCCCCGACACGCTGCGTTAAGCGCAGATGAGATTTCTACTCTTCGCGATCTAGCTGCAATTGTAATGAGCGAGCTCGACGTAAGATTGGCCGCGCAAGAGGCAGAGCAGTTCAAAGACCTTTCGCAGACGACCCTTTCGAGCATTGGCGACGGAGTGATCGCCACGGACAATCAGGGCCGGGTCACCTTCATGAACAAGATCGCTCAGGAGCTGACAGGTTGGGGGCAAGAGGACGCCTGCGCACTTCCGATTGAAAAAGTGTTTCCGATCGTCAACGAAATAACTCGCAATCCTGTCGCGAATCCTCTCGTTCGTGCTGTCGCGGAGGAGCGTGTAATGATCCTTGAAAATAATACGATCCTGCTGACGAAGGATGGTAGAGAGCTTTCCATCGAAGACAGCGCTGCTCCAATTCACCGACAAGGTGCGGTCGCGGGCGGCGTTCTGATTTTTCGCGATGTAACAGGCCGAAGGGCGGCGGATAGGCGTCTGAAACACAGTGAGGAGCGGTTCAGGAACACTTTCGCCGGAGCACCTCTTGGAATGGTCGTCACGGAGCTGAACGGTCGATTTATCGAATCAAACCAAACCTACCGTGACATAACCGGCTACACGGAAGAGGAGCTTCAGTCCATCAGCTTTATCTCCCTTACCCATGCGGATGAAATTGAGTACAACCGCTCCCTTTTCCGCAAACTGATCGCGAGAGAGATCGATTCGTATGTGATCGAAAAGAAAATACACCCGAAACCTAGCGGAATGCGATGGGTTCGTGCTCACGGAAAATTGCATCTCGACGCCGATGGTAAGCCGGAAACCGTAATCGGACTGATCGAGGACATCAGCTCAAGAAAAGACGCGGAAGAGCAGCTTACAAAAGCCTGGACGGAACTGCGGCAAGCTCGCGATCTTCTCCAGACCACTCTATCCAGCATCGCCGATGGGGTCATTGCCACTGACGCCGAAGGGCGAGTGACGTTTTTGAACACGGTGGCAGAGACGGTCTCTGGCTGGCAGCAGGTAGATGCTCTGGGAAGACCGATTGAGGAAGTGTTGACCCTCGTTCGCGAAGACACCAGGGTGAAGGTTGAGAATCCGGCCACCCATTCGCTTCGAGCTGGAGTGGTCGTCGGCATAGCAAATCATACTGTTCTAATTTCGAAGGATGGCCGACACGTTCCGCTCGACGACAGCGCAGCTCCTATACGAGACGTCCAGGGCCGCATTGTTGGAAGTGTTCTCGTTTTTCGAGACATTACTGAACGGAGGAAAATCGAGAAGCAGCTAGCAGATAGCGAGGAATTCTCAAGAACTGTCATTGAAAGCAGTCCAGATTGCCTGAAAGTGCTAGATCTAGATGGCCGCATGGTGTCTTTGAATAAGGATGGTTGCAGGCAGATGGAGATAGATGAGCTTTCGGTTTGTCTTTTTCGATACTGGCCTGAGTTCTGGTCCGGAGAAGAACGAAGCAAAGCGCAGAGCGCCGTTGAAGCGGCCAAGCGCGGTGAGACATCAATGTTTGAGGGGTTTTGTTCGACAGTGAAGGGGAGCCCGCGCTGGTGGGAGGTCGTAGTTTCTCCGATTCGGGATGCGTCAGGCATGCCAGTGCGCTTACTTGCGGTCTCGCGCGATATTACCCAACGAAAGCACATCCAATCAGCCATGCAGGCCGCACACGATAAGTTAGAAGCAAGTACTTTGGAACTTCAGCGCTCTAATGAAGATCTGTCGCAGTTCTCGCACGTTGCTTCCCACGATCTGCGGTCACCGTTGAGAACCATTCTCCTGTTTGCTCAGCTGATGGAACGTAAATATGGTGACGCGCTTGGCGCGGACGGCAAGACGTACATCGGATTTCTGACCGGGGCTGCTAAGCGAATGGGCGTTTTAATTGAGGACTTGCTTGAATACGCAAGTCTATCTTCCGGCGCGGACGCGCTAGCTGCACCAGTCGATTTAAACGCGGCACT
>JBKJLJ010000246.1:0-6430 GCA_046597015.1 Bryobacteraceae bacterium | reverse complement strand
ACCCGGGCCGATAAAGGTGCCCCGGCCGAGGTTGCCGAGCGTGCCGGGCGCGGAAAGGACGAAGGCGCGCGGGTCGAAGTACTGATCCGGCCCGCCGAGGACGGCGGTCTGGTGGGTGTAGCCGGGGGCGAGCGAAGCGCGGTCCTGCCCGATGCCGGGTCCCAGTGACGGGGACCAGCCGGAGCGCGAACGGTTGCCGCTGACGAAGACCGTGAGAGGGCTACCGGAGCGGAAGTTGTTGATGCCGGCGAGTTGCCAGCCGGAGAACGCGGCTTTCTGCCAGCCGGTGGTGGCGCGAGCGATGGGGAGATCGTAGGTGAAATTGACGACCCAGTTGTGTTTGGCGTGATAGTCGGAGAGACCCTTGTTGTAGTTGAAACCGGAGAACTCGGGCATGGCGGAGGTGGTGCCGTTCGTGCCATCGGAGAAGAAGGTGGAAGCCTGGGTCGTGTCGAGATTCCGGGCGAACGTATACGAGCTTTGGAACTGCAGATCGCGGCCGAGCCGTTTGCGGACTTCGAGGAGACCGGCGTGGTACCAGGAGTTGCCGTCGCTGGACTTGAGTTCGATGGTGGCCCAATTGGGGTTGCGGCGGGGGGCTCCAGCGGGGAAGAGCAGGGAACCGTCGGCTTGGCGAACGGGTTCGACGATATTGACGTCGTTCGAACGGAGCAGGTGGATGCCGCGGGCACCGGCGTAGCCGATGGTGGAGACAATGCCGAAGGGCAATTGATGCTGGACGTTCAAGTTCCACTGTTGGACATAGGGGTTTTTCAGGTTGAATTCAACCGGGCGGACGGTGTTGCCGATGGCGCGCGAGAACGGCGGCAGTGGAAAGGTAGGATTGGCGATGGAGACGCGCGGGGTGGCTGGGGGGTTGGTGACGGTGACGATCAGGTTTTGCTGATTGTTGGTGTTGTAGAAGAGGCCGTAACCGCCGCGGAGGGAGGTCCTGCCGGTGCCGAAGATGTCCCAAGCGAAGCCGAGTCGAGGGGAGAAGTTCTTTTTGGTGGGATTGGCGTAGAGGGGCCCGGAGACGGGGAGGACGTCGGTGAAGAGGTTCTTCATGTTCGAGTCGCGGCCGTAGATGTCCTGGGGCATCGTGGCGAATTCATAGCGCAGGCCGGGGTTGAGGGTAAAGCGGCGGCTGACCTTCCAGGAGTCCTGAATGTAGAAGCCCATGAGGGTGAAGCGCCAGTAGCGGTCAAAGGTGGCTTGGGGGGTGAGGCCGAGGAAGCGGGCGGGTCGGTTCTCCAGGAAGCTTCGAATGTCATTGAAGCCGAAAGTACCGAGCGAGAAGGTGGGGTTCACCATGTTCATCTGGTAGCGTTCGGACATCATGCCGATCTTGATGAGATGGCTGCCGCGGGTCAGCGATGCGCCGGTGTCGAAGCTGAAGACGTTTTGGGTCAGGCGCAAGTTGGCCGAGCTTTGGGTACCGAAACGGGGCATGCCGCCGATGTCGATGTTACCGGTGGTGCCACGACCGGGTACGAACTCCGAGAGAGGGCTGGCGGTATTGGCTTCGATGTTTTGACCGACGCGGGTGCGGCTGAATCCGCCGCGGACGTGAAAGAGAGTCTGCGAGGAGAGGATGTGACGGTATTCGGTGGTGAAGAATTGGTTGCGGGAGAGGAATTCGCGGGGGAATTGCGGGAAGTCCGTGGGCAGGAACTGGCCGGCGTCGTCCCAGGTGTGGCGGGCGAAAAGTTGGCCGCGGGTGCCGATGTTGCGGTCGTAACGGCCCTGGAGAAAGTTTTGATCGACCTTTTGGTTGAAACCGAAGGCGTAGTCGGCGAGGCCGCCGCCGCGGGCGGTTCCGTTGGCCCGGGGGATCTCGTTTAAGAAGGGGACGATGGCGGGGTTGATGGTGACCGGGCCGTCGGGCAGGACGCCACGGCGGGCGTTGTCGTCGGGGACGGTGGAGGTGATCGTTCGACCGAGCCGATCGCGGAGGCCTTCGTAGGTGAAGAAGAAAAAGTCTTTATCTTTGCGCACGGGGCCGCCGATGCTGCCGCCGAACTGGTTGCGTTTGAAGTCGGGGCGCTTGGCGGGGTCGAAGAAGTTGCGAGCGTCGAAGTTATCGTTGCGCAAGAAATGGAATAGGCTGCCGTGCCAATCGTTGGTACCGGACTTGGTGATGGCATTGATTTGGCCGCCGCTGTTTCGCCCGAACTCGGCGCTGTAGGTATTAACTTCGACGCGGAATTCGCGGATGGCTTCGACGCCGAGAACGGTGCCGGCGGCCGACCCGGCGGGGCCGTTGGTCATGTCGTTTTGCGGGGTGCCATCAATGAGGTAGACATTGGATCGCGGGTCCTGGCCGTTGATGGAGGTGCCGAGGCCGTGGGCGACGACCGAGCCACCGTCGCGGTGGGGGAAGGCCACGACGCCGGGTTGCAGCAGCGCCAGATCGGTGTAGTTACGCCCGTTCAGGGGCAGTTCCCGCATGGTGGATTCGCTGACGAGATAAGAGAGTTCGGAGGAGGAGGTGTTTATTTGCGACGCCGAGGCGTTTACGGTGAGTTCCTGATCGATGGCGCCGACTTCGAGGGTGACGTCGATGGTGGCGGCTTCGTTGACGGTGAGCACGATCCCCTTGCGGAGGATGGGCCGGAAACCTTGCGCTTTGATGCGAACTTCGACGCTGCCGGTGGGCAGGGCCGGCAGGCGGAACAGGCCGGCTCCATTGGTCAAGGCTTGGCGCACCAGTCCCGTGGCGGTTTGGGTAACCGATACTTCAGCGCCTTGCAGGACGCTGCCGCTAGGGTCGTGAATCGTGCCGCTTAGGGTCGCTGTGGTCTGGCCGAAACCAGCCGCCGCCAAGCAAAAGAGAACTCCGGTCGCTCGCGCCAAGTACAAAACTTCACCTCTTCCTTCCAGGGTAACAAAGCGACCGGGCCGTTCCCTGACCTAATTCCTTCAGCTCCTAGAATATTTGGCCAAAACCGCTCCACCCAGGGTCCAGGCGATCCAGGTATCGATCACGTCGACGACCGTATAGTGCAGCGATTGACTCATCCAGTTCCAGTTGTTCAGGTTCGTGAACAGTCCCAGCGCCAAGCCAATCAGAGAGACGAAAACGAGGCGAGAAAGGTAACCACGGATCTGACCCATTCCCATCAAGTAGGCGATGATCGCGGCGATGACCAGGTCGATGAGGACGCCGCGAACGAACATATCGGGTGACATCATTTGTCCCCCGACCGCCTTATAGCCGATGATGGCCACCGGCCCGGCCGCGTATTTCTCGGCGACAGCCTTTTGATCGCCGGAGTTGCCGGGGAGGGTATACATGCCATCTTCGGGTAGATTGGCCCGGAGAACGGCGGCCACCGCGGCTTCGTCTTTCGCCGAATGGAGGGCCGCATTGTGGAAAGGCAGGGCGACCCAGGAGGTGCCTTGCCAGACGAAAACGGCCAGGGCGGCCAGTACAACAAAGAGGGTTTGTTTCATGGTGCCCAGCATTCTATTGGATTCGTCGCCCCGCTGCATCCCCTTGGCCCCGGTTTTCCGCATTTGGTCCCCGGAATCGTGACGGCGGCCTGAATCTCGCTAGACTATCGGAATGCGATTGCTTCTGGGGCTGGTAGGTGTGGCACTTTGGGCCGATAATTGGCCGGGTTGGCGAGGGCCGACGTCGAACGGCATTTCGACCGAGACGGGCATTCCCAATACGTGGTCCCCGACGCAGAACATCGCTTGGAAGACGCCGTTGCCGGGGCGGGGGCGGAGTTCGCCGATTGTGTGGGGCGACCGTGTTTTCCTGACCGCCGAACTGGATGGCGACGTGATCCCGGGGGCCGAAGCGCCGATTCATTTTTTGCGGGGAGAACAGTTTCTGCATCCCGACAGCCAAGGCGCTGATCGATCGCATCAGTTGGTGATCCTTTCCCTCGATCGCAAGTCGGGCAAGATTCTGTGGCAAAAGACGGCCTACTCGGGCAAGGTTTTTGACAATCGGCACAAGTCGGGTAGCTATGCCGCCCCGACGCCTTTGACGGATGGCCGCAACGTTTACGCGTATTTCGGCTCGGAGGGGTTCTATGCCTTCGACTACGATGGGAAGCTGCTGTGGAAGTTCGACCCCGGCCCGATTAAGACGATCGGCATGGGCCCAGGCACCTCGCCCGTGATGGACGCGGAGCGGATTTTTTTGCAATGCGACAACGGGGAAGAGAACAAGTCCTACTTGGTGGCCCTCGATAAGAAAACCGGCAAGACGCAGTGGCGGGTGGAGCGGCCGGTGAACCTGACCTGGTCGACGCCTTTGTTCTTCGATGGTGCGCTGGTGACCGCGGCGAGCGAAAAGGTGATCGCCTACGACCCGAAGACGGGCAAACAGCTTTGGGAGGCGCCGGGGGTAAAGGGGAACTCGGTTCCCAGTCCGGTGAGCGGCGATGGGGTGGTGGTTGTTTCGGCCGGCTATCCGGAAAAATTCGCGTCCGCTTTTGGGCCAGGGGGGAAGGTCTTGTGGAGCTATGCGAAGGGCACGGCGTACGTGCCATCTCCGATTTTCTACGGAGCCTACGTTTATTTGATCACCGACAAGGGCCTGCTGACCTGCATCGATTCCAAGACCGGGGAAGTGAAGTACGAGGGCAAGCGTCCCCCGGTACCGGCCACATTTGCAGGCTCTCCAGTTGCGTATGATGGAAAGATTCTAATCACCAGTGAAGATGGAGACTCCTTCGTGATCAAAGCCGGTCCAGAGCACACGGTGCTGCACTCGAACTCGATCGGTGAGCCGGTGCTTTCGTCCCCGGCTTTGTCGAATGGCATGTTGTTTCTTCGTGGGAAAAGCCATCTTTTTGCCATCGCCGCGCAATGAAGAAAGTTCTCGCTTCCATCGCCATTGGCGCTCTCTTGCTGCTGCATCAGGATTGGTGGAACTGGTCTACGGCCGCGCCATTGGCCTTCGGCTTTTTGCCGGTCGGGCTTTGGTATCACGCGATTTTTACCGTGGCGGCGGCGCTGTTAATGGCGGGTCTGGTGCGCTGGTGTTGGCCTTCCGGCCTTGAGCGAGACGAATGATCCCAGCCCTTTTCGTATTGGCTTATTTGGCCATCGTTCTCTACATCGGAATTTTTGCCTTCCGCCGAGCTGGGGGTCCGGCGGCGGAGGATTTCTTCCTGGCGGGCCGTTCGCTGGGGCCGTGGGTGTTTTTGCTCAGCTTGTTCGGCACGCATATGACGGCGTTCGCCATTCTCGGGTCAAGCGGCCACGCGTTTAATTTCGGAATCGTGACGTACGGCTTGATGGCTTCGATTTCGGCGCTGGTGGTGCCGGTTTGCCTTCTGTTTCTAGGCACCCGGCTTTGGTCGGTCGGTAAACGATTCGGGCTGATCACCCCGGTGCAGATTTTTCGCGATCGCTGGGAATGCGGCCACATTGGCACGTTGATTTTCTTTCTGCAGGCCGCGTTGCTGGTGCCGTACATCATCATCGGCGTAATGGGCGGCGGCACTACGTTGAGCGTCATCAGCGGCGGCTTTATCCCCTTCTGGCTCGGGGGACTTCTCGTCGCTTTGGTCGTGATGAGCTACGTGTTTTTCGGGGGAATGCGCGGTACGGCTTGGGTCAACACGTTTCAAACCGTGCTTTTCCTTGGTTTCGGGGCTATCGCGGTGACGCTGATCGGGCAGGGCATGGGCGGCTTCTCTGCCGTGACGGAGCGGCTGTTAAACAACCCGGCCACGGCGAGCTTATTGACTCGGGAGAAATTCTCGCTGACGGCGTTTTTCAGCTACACCTTCAACCCGCTGTCTGCCATCGCCTTCCCACACATCGCGATTTTTTGCCTGACGGCACGCAAAGTGACTCAGTTCAAGCGGACGGTGATCTTTTACCCCATCTGCATCCTGCTCATCTGGCTGCCCTGCGTTTACCTCGGGGTGGCGGCGAACCAAGCCACGGACATCCCCGCGATTGAAGCCAAGATCGAAGCCCGCGCGGCGACGGGCCGCCCGGTTCCTGGCGACGATGTCATGCTGCAACTGCTGAATCGGTATGCCCCGGGTTGGATCGCCGGGCTGCTCGGCGCCGGCATCATGGCCGCGGTGATGGCGAGCGATTCGCAGATTCTGGCTTTGTCGACGATGTTCACGGAGGACATTTTTGCCTTCTATGGCGGCAAAGCCAAATTCGGCGAAAGCGCGCAGATTTTTACGGGCCGACTGTTCGTGGTGCTGGTTACGGCTTTCGCTTATTTCACGGCGCTGAACGCGAAAGTCGCCATCTTCGATCTTGCGGTGCAGTACGCCTTCGCGGGCTATGCCGCCATGTCGCCGCTGTTTGTCGCGGCGCTGTGTTGGCGCGGTTCGACCAAGTGGGGCGCCCTCGCCGCCACCTTGTTCATCTCTGCCGCCACGGTCGCGTTGTATTTCCTGCCGCGCGGCTTTACGGTGGCGGGTTTTGCTCCCGTCGTGCC
>JBKJLJ010000127.1:0-9989 GCA_046597015.1 Bryobacteraceae bacterium | reverse complement strand
CTTAGGGCCCGCTTTATTCGGGATGCTGCTGGTGCTCGCTTTTCTTGGGCATTTCAAGTTTCAATTTGCGCCGGCGAACGACTTGATCGCGGTCGGGAAGGCGGCTTCGATGAGCGCCCGAGTGGTCGATTTGTCTCGATACACGATGGTATTTTGGAGCATTGTTGAAGGGCTGCTTACCTTTGGCGACTGGTTTGTGCCGCCTGTTTTTGTCCTGGGCGTCTGGATGGCGCTGCAAGGGTTGCGCCGGATTGGATGCGGGGCGATTTTATGGCCGTTTGTGGCGGCTAGCCTCCAATTGCTGGGCTATCTGGTTGTTTACGTGGCCGGTTCGGACCGGCTCGAATGGCAACTGCAGACTTCCGTCGAACGTCTGCTGCTGCAGATCTGGCCCCTGGCGGCGTTCAGCCTGATGCTTTTGGTCCGCGATTCTTCTGCAACGGAAAAGTGATAAGCCCCGTAGAATGAAGTTAGGAGCCCGCATGCGCCACCCCTTAGTCTTCTTTTTTGCTTCGATGTCGGTCTTTGCCCAGGATCCAGCTCCGTTTTTGGTTGAGGCAGGTACGAAGATACCTTTGGTGATGATTAACAGCGTTTCCACGCGCCATGCGGCTGAGGGTGATCGGCTCTATTTGGAAACGTCGTTCCCAATTTTGGCCAATGGGCGCATTGTGATTCCTCCAGGCAGTTACGTTGCCGGGACGATTACGTCGGCTAAGCGTGGGGGGCGGGTGAAGGGCAAGGCCGAGTTGTTTCTCCGCTTTGACTCACTGACGCTGCCGAACGGCGTAACGAGGGATTTTCGAGCGCGGGTCGGGGGGATTGATGGACGGTCGTCGCAACAACTGGACCGTAGTGAAGGCAAGATAACGGCGGAGTCGACGAAGGGTGCGGATGCGCGGACGATTGGAGAGGGAGCGGCGGGCGGGGCCTCGATAGGAGTGATCGCGGGGAGCGTAGCGGGTCGTCCGGGAATGGGGGCAGGTGTTGGAGCGGCGGCGGGAGCGGCGGCCGGTCTGATGGGAGTATTGCTGACACGGGGACAGGATGTAGTGCTGGCGCGGGGGACGACGGTGGAGATGGTGCTGGACCGCAATCTGACGTTTGAGTCGGGTGAACTGGATTTTTCCCAGGCGGGGGGAGCGAGGCGGGTGATTGAGACCGATGGGGGCGTGGGTACTCCTTCTCGAAACGGCTCTGTTCTGCCGGGGCGCCGGGGTCCGGTGGGCGGGAAGACCCCTTAAACAGTCGGAGCACCCTGGTTGATCTAAAGTCTTTACTCTAGTTTGCTTCGGGGTTACCTAGTTCATGGGTTCTAGACAAGGCTATCTCGGGTGGATTTCAAACCGAGGTACCAGATAAATTGAACCATCTACTCTATTCTCCTAAGGGTCGGTCGTCGATAGATACTTAGGAAGCCATGGATTTAGGTGCATTAGAACTACAAATCTTCGTTAGCCTAGTGGTCGTGTTGGGGTCAGCGTTTGTTGCCCTGATTTGCGACTATCTCAAAGGAAACAATGAACAGTTGCGGGAGCGAAACATTGAGCTGCGGGTGCGGACGGAGGAGCAAGAGCGATTTGCGATTCTGAACCCCTCGGCTTGGCTGTCTCAGTTCCGGGGAGCTTTTGGCGGGGCTACGGCCCGCACCGAACAGGCCGCTCCGGTGGCAGCGGAGGCCTTGATGCAATCCCATGCGCCTGCCGAGGAACTAGAGTATGCCGCGACTCGGGAAGCTGCTCTGGTGCAGCGTTCGGCCGATGACGGCTATCAGGGAGAGGATGGCGTGGCGTCGATTCCGAATGTAGCTGGATTTGATGTGGCGGAGCGCCGAAGGGCCCGCCGCAAGCGGGGGAATGGGGACGAAGCGGCGACACCTGCGCCTAGCTCGAATTCCTACGACTGGGTTCGTCCCGAAGTGATGGCCCGGGTGGCTCGCCGAGCGGGTAGAAAGTCCAACCACGAGTCGGAGATTGCTGCCGAGGTGGGGGTCGAACCGATTGAGGCGATTCCGACGCTCCCGGTCGAAGTGGCGCCGCCAATGGTTGCTCAGGCCGAGGTCAGGGTCCCGGTGTTGGTGTTTCCGGAAATCTCGGCGGCGGAGCCCACCGCGCCGCTTCTGCCGGTGGTGGCTCCGGCCGCTCTCTTGCAACTTCAAGCGGAGATCGAACTGGTGTCGCGCACCGACAGTCGGCCGGTGGTTACCGCGCCTCCAGTGATTATGTTGCGGCCGCTCCCTGGGTTGAAGCTCAATGAGGAGCTGCAGCGGATCGCCGATAGCGTTCCGTCGGACTGCGATCGCTCTGCCAGTCAACTCCTCGATGACGTGATTGCGGCCAGTGCTTCCAAGCCGGTGGCTCCCGTTGCGATCGAGACCGCGTTTGAACTGGTCGTTGAAGATAAGGTCGTCGCAGGGGAGCCCATAGTCGCTGAGGCTCCGCCCATAATCTTGCCTGAGCCGGTGGAAGAGTCCATCTACTCGCCAGAGGTTGCTTTCGAGCCGTCGATTTTGAGTGAAGAGGTGCCAACTCCGTCGTTTGCTGTTGAGGAGTCCCTGGTACAAACTGAGGCCGCTCCAGAGGCACCGGAGTTTATTGCGGCGGAGCCTCCTCCATTCCTAGAGACCCCTGCGCAATTCGAGTACCCGACTTACGACGCCTTGCCGCCGGTGGTAGAGACTCCGGCCTACGATTGGGCCCATGCGGAATTTGCGCCGCTGCCTGAAACCGTTTTCGCCTCCGAGGCTTTCTCCGCTCAGACCTTGACGATGCCGTCTCCGGAAGAAGACATTGCGGCCGTCGTATATGCTCCGGCCGAGCCTTTGCCCATGGTCGAGCTGGAGCCGATTACTGCCTCAATCGCCGATCTGCTGCTCCCCGCTGGGATGCAGGACATGGCAACTTATCGTCGATTGCTTGCTATGCCGAATCCCATGAGTGGGATCGTGATTACGATTAGCATCAACGACTATTCCCGATTGGCGACCACGGTGAGCGCTCAGGAACTTCCGGGGCTTCTCGGCTCGGTCGAGACCTTGATGGGGTCGATGGTGCGGGAAGGCGACTTCGGGGTAAAGGTTTCGGACGAGCAGTGGATCTTTGTGTACCGCATGGATGATCAGGGCTTCTCGCAACGGCGGGTGGCGGGTTTATCGGAGAAGCTCTGGGACTTCCAGTTGCGCCACTTGGGACTGAGTAACCTGAGCTTCAGTTGGGCGGCGGTGAATGTGAATGCCGAACGGCTGCAGGATGCGGTCACGGCAGCGATTGAACGGATGGAGAGCTCGCGTCGCGGCTCGAAGAAGCCGAAGGCGGAGCGGGCGCGGCTGGTTATGAACGGCTAGGGGCTATTTTCGTAGCTCGGCGTCGATAGCTTCGAGCTCACGACCAGCCTCGGCCCATTTGCCTTGGGCCGCTAGCTGGCGATAGCGGTCCATCTTTTGCTTTACGCTTTGCAGCTTTGCTTTGGGGTCCATGGTGGGTTGTTTCTCGGGGGAAGTCGGTTTGGCATCCGAGGTGAGCGTCTCGTTCGCTCCGGCGGGCTTGACGGACGCTGCGGCGGCACCCAATTCGGCAAGCGCCTGGTCGTATGTGTCGGTATAGATCAGGCGATTTCCGACGGCCACGACGACCTTCTTCAACTGGGGCATGCGGGCTTGGTCGGCCTGCAGATAGAAGGGCTGGGCGAAGAAGAACTTATTGTCGACGGGGAGAACGGTCATCTGTCCGCGGACGACGCGGGAGCCCTGTTGGTTCCAGAGGGTCAAGTCCTTAGAGATGGTTTGGTCCTGGTTAATGCGGGATTCGATCTGCATGGGGCCGTAGTAAAGTTGCTCCTTTGGTAGTTCCAGGAAGACCAATTCGCCCAAGTTACTGCCATCGCTGCGGCCGATCATCATGCCGATGAGGTTGTCCTTGCCGCGGGGCGTGAAGGGCAACATGAGCAGGAATTCAGGCCGGTCTGTTTCGTCTCCGGGGACGTCGGCGATGACATATGTTGGGGTCATGATCGATTTGCCGGTCGATGAATCCTGGCTGACTCCTTCGCCGCTGGCGCGGCGGACGGCCCCGCCTCCTTGTCGATTAGCAATGTCCCACACGTCCACTTTGTTGTAGAAGGCTTCGGCATCCTGCATGTGAAAGGCGAGATGGATTTCGGCCTGGATCCGGAATAGCCATTCGGGATAGCGGGCGTGCTCCCGTAACTCGGGCGGCATTTTGGAGCCCGGTTGGAGGAGCTTGGGGTACAACTGCTGCCAAGCGCGAATGATGGGGTCCTTGTCGTCGAAGACGTAGAGATTGGTTTCCCCGGAGTAGGCATCGACAGTCGCTTTGACGGCGTTGCGGACGTAGTTGATGCGACCGGCCTGGGGGGTGCGGACGGAATGGGAGTAGGGGTGAGAACTGGAGGTGGTATAGCCGTCGGCCATCCATACGAGTCGCCCTTCTTTCGTGAGGACGAGGTAGGGGTCTTCGTCCCAGGTTAGGAAGCCGGCTAGCGTTTCGAGCCGGTCGCTAATCTTCCGGCGGATCATCATGCGGCTATCGCTTTGGAGGGAACCGGTAAGGATGATATTGGGGTCAGTGTAGGCGATGGCGGCGATGAGACGCATGCCGAAGGAGCCGATGGGGAAGCCGCCGGTGCCATCGTAGTGGTTGTGCATGTTTTCTGAGCCGGAGGGGTAGTTGAACTCGGGCTGGGCGGTGCGGACATAGACAGGTTCGTGTTCGACTTCGCCGAAGTAGATTTCCGGGCGGGTGAGCTTCAGGCCGGCAACGTTCACCTTCGGAGGGGCGTCCTGGATGATGAGACTCGGCAGGCCGTCGGGGGTGATTTTGTTGGCATCGGCTAGGACGATTCCGTAGCCGTGGGTGTAGACGACATTGCGGTTGGGCCAGCGATTTTTGGCTTCGCCGAGTTGCTGGATCTCCAGTTCGCGGGGGGTGAGCATCACCTGCTGGAGCTTCCCGTTGATCATGTAGCGGTCGACGTCCGTGTCTACGTAGGTGTAGGGACGGAGGGGTTGGATCTGGCTGACGGTGTCGTGAAAGGCCTGCCAGTCCCAGAGGCGCACGTTCTCGAGCAGGTGGCGGTGTTTGTTGGCGTCGAGGGCAGTGTCGAGGTTGGCTTTGAATAGTTTCGGCTTGGCGGAGCCTTTGAGGCCGTAGGCTTCGCGGGTGGCATCCATGTGGTATTGGATGAAGGGGCGCTGGAGAGTGAGCTCATTGGGTCTGACGTAGACCGAATTGACGATGCCGGGCAACACGCTTTGGAGGGGAAGGACGATCAGAGCGCCGAGGGCCAGCTTGCCTCGCCCGATGGCGACGAGTGCCGCGGCGCCGAGGGCGGCGGCGACAATGAGCCAGTTGAGAGGGATGCGGACGTTGGCCGCGACGTAGTCGACGCCGGTTAAGTAGGCATGGTCCTCGAAGGCGAGATCGTAACGGTTGAGGAAGAACTGGCCGGCGAGGGCGACGAGGGCGCAGGCGCCGAGGATGCGGGTGGCGGCTCCCCCGCCGCTGAGGTTTCTCCATTCGATTTCGAATTGGCCGTCGCCCATGGTGCGGAAAAGGGAGCCGGCGGAGGCTGCTCGGCCAGCCGGTTGAGACTAACGGGCGCGGCTACTCTAAGCCTTCCGTCAAGCAACATCTGGCCGCGATCAGGATGCTCTTCGGCCACGAGCAGATTGGCAAAGCGAACTTGCCAGACCTTATGCAGTTGGTAGAAGGTGATGCCGCGGTCGTTGTTGCCGGGTTTGGTCAAGCGGTTCGTGGGGCTGAGCCACATGGTTTTGGCAGAGAGCTTATTGAGATTTACGGAACGGTCATGAAATTCCATCACACGGCGGCAGGCCTCGAGGGGCGCGATCAGTTCCTGAGGGAGGGTTACGGTTTTCATTTTCATTTCTCCGCGGCCTCCAATAGAAAACGCCCCGACTCTTGGGGAGCCAGGGTGTGTGGGGTGCCGCTGTTTGCAGTTTATCGGACGGTGAGGCAACAACTTAATTCGAATCGACTAATAACAGTTGTCGTTTTTGTTTTCACTGGGTTCGCTTTTTCAATTTCGTTGCTCGGGCCGCAGGGTGGGTGAAGCGACCTCGCGACTCGATTTTCGGAGATTCGATTTTCGCGCCCTAGGCGCTATCAGAATGAACCCAATCCACTTATGTCGTTTTTCGTTTTATTTTCTCTGGGTTCGTTTTTAATCTCATTGCCTAGGCCGCTTGGTCGGCTGGGCGGTCTCGGGTTTTGATTCTCGTGAATTCGGTGTCGGAGTTGCTGGAATCGTCTCTTTAACTTTCATTGTCCGAGCTGCGGGGCCGTCTTAGCCGCCCCACGATTCATTTTCGGCAGCTTCGTTTTTGCCTAACCGGCGCTATCAAATTCATCCTAAATGACTTATTTCGTTTTCAGTTGTCTTTTTTCTGGGTTCGCTTTTTCTATGCGGCCAGCGGAACCGGTGAGGCGGTCAGGATTTCCAGGAGCTTTTCGACGTCGTAACGCGGGGCGATTTCGGCCATTAGCTGTTCATCGAGAAGCACTTCGGCGACCCAGCGGGGCAATTCGTAACTGGGTTCGCTTTTTGCCCGATCGGCGTGCGCCAGAATTTCCGCCACCACTTCGGGCGGTGGCGCGGGTTCCTGAGCCAGGTTGGCATCGGCATCGGTATTCACCGGCTCAGCCGGCGCAACCGGGAAATCACGCCGGGTCTGTTTGAACAGCTTTTGATAGCTCGCATAGGCCGAAAGGTGGGCCTTCTTGTCTCGCTGGAAGCCACGCCAGAGCTTCTCTTTTTGTAAGCCGCGCTCGTAACTGAAGAGTTCGAGCTCCGCGTCCGACAGATCGGGATATGCCCGCAACGTCTCGTCGATACCATGCTGGCGCGCATACGTTTCCAGGGAGATCGTCCGCTCCAATTGAAAGAGCTCGACGCACATGTGCCGGAGTAGCGTCTGCTCGCATCCGGAGTTCGGCTGATATTGCCGTAGATGTTTTTGATAGAGCCGTAGATAGGCGATTCGGCAATCTGTCGACAATAGGGCGATGCATTCGGGTAAGTCTTCCTTGCATAGCTCTAAGTTGTCCCCGGTGGTTATTCCGTTTAGGGAACTGATGTATTTCCCGATATTGGTGATGGGGCCGCGGCTTTTGGCTCCGTTTTCCCGGGCGGCTGCGGTGCGGCGGGCTGTCTGTTCTTCGGTCATCACAACTCCTTGTTCGGTACCTGGCGCACAACGGACACCATTCGGGCCGGTGCGCTTTTGGGCTTGATTCCCCACTTAGAGACTATTGGGCGAGAAGCGAGCAATTAGATGTACGACTCTTAACCACTTCTACTAACTCTTTGTTTTTGAATGAAATGGATAGCGCAGATTTATTTTTTCACCCTGTGATTCGCGAAATCAAAGGGGGAACGTTCCTGCGCGTTGCGACTGCGGAACGGCAATGACGAGGCTCGAGAGCTCAAGTTATTCAGTGCATCCACGAGTGCGTTTGCGTTCCTGGCCCGGCGAGTGTCATAGCCAGCAGCAGCAGGTATCCCAGCCGTGGCGGCATCGAGCGCGCCTTCGAGCAGGTAGTGTCGGAACTGCCGGAGGATGTCATCCTCGGCTGCTGGTTAAATGACGTGCTTCACGAACTCTTTTTCCGCTCCTGGCGCTTCTTGGCGAGTTCCATGGCTTCGTCCTTCAGATCCTTCCAGAATTGACTTGAGAGCGCAATATCATCGAGGCCGGTGGCCAAGCCCTCGACGAGCAGCGATTCAAGCCGAGCCTCATCTTCGCGATCTTTGGCCTCGCGCAGCAACGAACGGAAAAATTCGCTGACGTTGCCGTAGCCTTTCGTCGCGAGTTGTTCATCAATGAAGGTCTTCAAAGATTCTGGTAGCGATATGGTGACGGTGGTCATCGGCGGCATCCTTGGCACCTATCCGGTATACTTCAGCGCCCCGCCCTAGTGCACTGTAATATGAAGGTATGGCAGCCAATGCAATCGAAGAAGCGGTGATCGCCAAACTGCGGGAACTGTCGGTCGACAAGCAGCAAGAGGTACTCAAATTTATCGAAGACGTGGCTCCGAAGCCGAAGCGTCCGCGTAAGAGCTTGTACGGACTGTGGGCAGGCCATGGCGTTACTATCTCGGAAGAAGATATCGCCGAAGCGCGCAAAGAGATGTGGGGCGATTTTCCAAGAGAACACTTCTTCGAATGAGCGACGTCGCCGCCGATACCCATGCGATCCTTTGGTATCTCTCCGCAGACCCTCGCCTGTCGGTTCGAGCGCGAGCGCTTTTCGAGAATACTTCGGCGGAAGGCGACGCAATTCTCGTTCCGACGATTTGTATTGTGGAAGCGACTTACCTGGCCGAGAAGAAACGAATCGATTCCAGCCTTCTGGCCCAATTGCTGTGGTCGTTGGCTCAGCCAGAATCGGCCCTCCAGCCTGTTCCGCTTTCCTTTCAGATCTCGGTCGCATTGCGAGAAGTTTCTCGCGATTCCGTTCCTGACATGCCGGATAGAGTAATTGCCGCCACCGCGCTGGCCCTCGGAGTACCGCTTGTAACCCGCGATCGCCGAATTGTCAGTTCGGATGTTGAGGCCATCTGGTGACCCTGGTTTGGCATCCGCGGATTGGATTCCGAGATGGACGTTGCAGGCGGTGTTGGTGAACTAGGGGATGACGGGCGTGGGCGGGTTGGTAGAGTCTGTGGAGGAGAGGCTGAGGCGCGGGGGAGGCCTTCCACCTTAGAGGTGTACCAAAGGCCGGCTTTGGTTGGGCTGAGCTTGTCGTAGCGGACCCCTTTTGATTGGAGCGCCTTGGTTTGGCCGACCTTGATGAAATTTCGATATTGTTAAGTGCGTCGATGATCTGGCGGGCGAGCGTTTCGAGGTAGCCCGCGCCGAACAGTCCCATGCTGGAACGGAGTTCCGTAGGGTGCGTAGTTGCAACTGGCCGCCGGCATTCGGATCGGGGGCGGAGAGGTGCCCGATCTTCCCGATCGGGTGATCGAGTCACCGCGGCGAGGGAGAGTGCAATCTCTTTGGGTATACCCTTGGTTACCCGGGATGACAAAGCTCCGCGCCTCGGGAGTCGAGACAATCGGGTAGTTGCGCAGTTTGGCCGGGCTGAGCGAATTCGTTCGGCGCAAGTTCGTTAGCCGAAAGAAAGCTCAGGCGGGGGAGCGTTGCGTTTGTCAGGTTGAGGCGGTGGTCTGTGAATCGCGAAATCGATGGAGAACATTGCCGCGCCTGGCGCTGACAAATCCCGCGGCCAATGTCAGCACGGCCGCGATCGCCAATCCGATTTTGGATGCCGCATGGACAGGCGTCAAGGCAAAAAGAAAGGTCATGATCATCGCACCTGACGTCTGGCCCGCCAGTCGCGCTGTGCCCTGCATGCCCCCTGCCGCGCCACTCCGCTCCAGTGAAGCCGCGAGGAACATGTTTCGGTTGTTGGGGACCTGGAAGAGGCCGAAACCGAATCCACATAACAGGGTGAGCGGGACGAGCAACAGGGGGCGGCCCTGCAACGGTATCAGCGCGGCAGCCAGAAGCCCAATCGACAGGCAAATTCCACCAGCGGCGCAAAGCCATGCGGTGGACACCCGGTTCGCCAGACGGCCCGCAAACGGGGCAGCAACAGCGGCGGCCAACGGCCAGGGTGTCAGACAGAGACCCGTCATCCAGGCGTCCTGCCCGAGTTCGTGCTGCAGGTAGAAGGGCAGGGCCACCATTGCCGCGGCAACGCCGGAAAAACAACAGACCGAGGCGATCACCGAACTGCGGAATGAGTGGGAGCGGAGCAGATCGAACGGGATCAGCGATGCGTCTTTCGGCATTTCTCGGCGAAGTAGGACGAGCAAAAGAGCGGCCGCGGCGGCGAGGGCGACGGCGGCGAAAGCAGGCTCGGCCGGGAGTAGTTCCGCGCCAATGACCAGAGACGCAAACGCCCCCGCATACAGGACGACGCTGAACCGGTCCAGCCGGCGCGC
>JBKJLJ010000458.1:0-4872 GCA_046597015.1 Bryobacteraceae bacterium | reverse complement strand
CTGCGGTGTTTTACTAGTGCTTTGTGAGAAATCGCGGCTAGCGGCAATACTGTTCAGTTACGGCTTCCTGATCCTGACAAGTGGCTCGATCCGCCGGGTAGGCTGCCGCTTGCGAGGGCGCAATGGGTAATTGCTCATTTTGCGCCTTACGCCGCGCGGGCTGACCCTATTGCGGCTTGAGACACACCTTTCTTGAAGAATTTCGTCGAGGACTGTCTTATGGAAGGTTTTTCTCAGCCGAGGGGGGAATAGAGACAGAGCGCGCCATGCGACGTTGGACAACGCGCACCGAATGAAGAAAGGACAGACGGTCTGGATCCTCGTCGGCTTGCAGTGCCGCTTCATGCATCAGCCCCCGTACCGCGAAATGCGCCAGGAGCAGTCCGTAGAACTCCTGCTTGACGAGCTCCGGCGTCTTGCTCCGCAGCACAATCTGGGCCCCGCGCAGATGGGTCTTGAGCTCATCGAGGGCGGTCTCGATTTCCCAACGTTGGTGATAGAGGGCCGCCAGTTCCTCGGCCGGAGCTTGCTCGTGACTCAGCACGGTGGTGATCAGACGATAGACGGGTTCGGCCTTAGGCAAATTGTCCAGGTGATAGTCGATCACCCTCACCAGGATGAAATTGCGGTCTCTTCGCCGGTCTGATGTCGACGGGTAGATCCGGCTGAGGTAGGAGCCGTCGGGCAAGTGCTCGTCTCGCTTCAGAATGGAATTGCTTCGGGTTCTCCAAAGCAGGTCCGCGCCAGTGTTCGCCGCAGCCTGCCAAAGTTTGTAGCTTGGAAAGAAGCGGTCAGCCAGGCAGAGCATGTCCTTGCTTAATGCTGGAATGACTGCTTCGGCCAGCGTCAATTCATCGACGCTGTAGCGGGCCATGCGCGCGGCCCACAACACATGGGTTCCATTTTCCAACAAGGCCACAAACCGAAGCTTGGGAAAGGCGCTTGAACCACGGCTGGCCCCCGGCCGCCCGAAAGCTTTTTCGTTTTCAGCGGTATCGGCCGTATCGAGCGTGCTCCCGTCCAGGCTGACCACGCGCCACTGCTTATACCAAGCGCCTTTGGTTTCCCGCTTGGCGATCGGAGTAACGACCGCCTCATACAACTTCTTGAGCGGTTCGGCACCG
Source organism: Bryobacteraceae bacterium (assembly GCA_046597015.1). Taxonomy (GTDB): domain Bacteria; phylum Acidobacteriota; class Terriglobia; order Bryobacterales; family Bryobacteraceae. Next base: position 3,748 of record JBKJLJ010000458.1, on the reverse strand, counting down.
AGGCGGCTACGGGCTTGCGAAATGCCCGACTTGCCTGCGACTTTCACGTTCACCGAAGGATCCAGGAGCCACTGCACACCCTCCACCAAACAGCGCAGCACTTCACGGTAAGACGAACGCATGTAGAGCGCCAACGCAATCACGTAGTAGACCACCACATGGGCCGGCAAATCGCGTTCGCGAATGCTGGCGCGATTGGTCTCCTTCAAGATTTCGTGCACCTTCTCGGCAGGGACGAACTTGGCGATGACGCCGAGGCTAATGTAGTCGGTAATCCTGCTGCCGACCGGCAAACAAGCAAGCGTACGAGCCATTCCGAGGGCCTCCGGTCCCTAAAACAGAATAGCATCGAAATGCTCTAAGTGAACAGTATTGCTGCTAGGCCGGCTGCCGCCGCCACCAAGCCGTCGGGGTCAAATCGGCCACCTCGCCCACCTTCCGGTCGCTCATCCCCGGCAGCACGCTGAGCAAATACTGTCGCACCGGAATCCCCATCCTCCGGCAACTCTCCACCACCGACAAAATCGCCGGCCACCCTCGGCCCCGCCTCCACGCTTCCCACGTGGATCCAGTTCTTTCTCTTATGTGCAATCGTACATAAGAGAAATTATGTGCAGTCGTTGATTATGTGCAGCCCGGAGGCGTTTAAGGCCGCGTGAGTTGGCTCGGACCGGTTGCGGACTGCACATAATCCTTACAGGCCTTGCAAGAATCCGAGGAGCCCGTCGGGCGGACGGTATCGGACTTGCTTCAACGTAGGAGGCGTAATGACTTTTAGCGCTGCCTCTTTCATCTTCAAGTCGGCCTCTACATAGATGTGAGTCGTCGCCGGACTCTCCTGACCGAGCCAGAGTGCGATGAGCGTGATGTCCACGCCAGACTGCAGCAGGTGCATCGCCGTTGCGTGTCGAACCGTGTGCGGTGAGACCTTGCGGCCACTCAAGCTGGCACACTTCGTCGCTGCCGTTTTCGTAGCGCGCTTCAAGCGGTCCGTGATCGCGGATCGTGTGAGTGGACCGCCCGTGGCCGCAGGAAACAGCGGCTTGCTTGGCGACGCATCGATTCGTTTCATCCAACGCCGGATCTGCGCCGCAGTGGCAGGCCAGATGGGTACCGTCCGGTCCTTACGGCCCTTCCCGTGGAGACGAATGCTCGGGCTGCCTTCCAAGACGACATCGGCGACATTGATGCCGAGTGCCTCTGAGATACGAGCCCCCGTGTTGTACAGTGTGGTCCAAAGAACCTGATCTCGCTGTCCGGTCCAGGTCGATGCATCAGGTGCGTTGATTATGGCTTGCACCTCCTCGCGTGACAGGAATCCCACAAGCGGTCGGCTACAGCGCTTGATCGGAATGGCGAGGGTACGGTGAATCAGAGCGAGCGAATCCGGCTCCTGGAGCAAGGCGTAACGCAGGAAAGACCGCAGCGCGGCGAGGCGTGCATTGCGACTCCGAATCGAGTTTTTCCGCTCTTTCTCAAGATGATCCAGAAAAGCGAGCACGAGGGGAGCATCCATGTCGGCCAGCACTAGGCGGTCTGGCGGCTTGTTCCGATGGTCACGGGCAAACTCAAACAGGAGGCGGAAACAGTCCCGATAAGCTGCAACGGTTTGCGGACTCGAGTTGCGCTGACGAATCAGCCGCTCCAGAAAGAATGCCTCCACGAGTTTGGCGAACCGATTTTCAGGAGATGGGGGTGTCCTCATTGGCCGCCTCCACCACTGAAGCGGCAGAACCGCTGCGATGCTTCGCTCATCAGCGCCGGCGTAGCCGAGAGGTACCAATACGTGCCGGAAACTTTCGCGTGCCCAACGTATGTCGAGATGGCGTCAGCAACGTGATCAATCCGGTTTTCCCGCTGGCCGCGAAGCAATGCCTGACAGATAAACGTGTGGCGCAGATCGTGAATGCGCGGCTGCGGATGACCGCCACGCGCCAACCCGCCTAAGCCGTGGCGCAACCGATCAAAGGTATGACTCACCGTTCGTTTGGAAATCGGCAATCCTTCTCGACTGAGAAAGACACATTCATTGCCAGACTGGCGTAGTATTCCAAGGACCGCTTGCTGATAGTCTGCCAGAGCCCTCGCCGTGCTGACGTGAATCGGAACCAGACGCGACTTTTTGAACTTGGTCTGGCGGACGGTGAGAGACGGATTCTCCAAGTTGAGATCCTTACGTTCCAAGCCAAGCGCTTCTGACAGGCGGAGGCCCGTGGCCGCCAACAGACCGAACAGAGTCGCATAGGTGAGCGGGCGCCATCCGTCCGGCTTGAGCTCACAAGCGGCGGCAAGGAGATCTTCCACCTCCGCCTCCGTGTAGATATGCGGTGCCAGGCGCCGATGGCCGCGGCCGCAGTGCTCCAAGGGAATGACGGGGCACGTCGGGTCGAACTGGCGACAGTACTTCAAAAAGGGACGCAGTACTTCCACGCGCCTGGCTGCGGTGACAGGGCCAGGAGTAGAGGCGCTTTGTACCCATCGAAGTAACAACTCCATCGTGAGCACCCCTGTCTCACGTTGCTCGTCGACAAAGCGTGCAAATGCCCGGAGTTGATACCCCTCGCCTCGCAACTCGAAGCCCATGGCGCGGCGTGCTGCCAGATACTCTTCAACCTGCGCAAGGATGGTCTGCGGCGTCATCGCGCACCTCCGGGCCAAGGCTGAGCGATGGCGTTGAGCCGAGTCCGGTCGACTTTGGCATAGATCAATGTGGTGCCAAGGCTGCGGTGGCGCAAAACGTCGGCAATTTCTTTTAATGTCGCGCCACCGTCGAGCATGCGGGTTGCCACAATGTGGCGCAGGCGATGCGGTCCATGGACTCGACTGGCCAGGCCGCTGCGAGCGGCTGCTTGTCGAACCACCGACCGAACTACGCTGGCATTTACTGGAACGTCCAACGGCGCACGGTGTCGAACAAACACGGCACGGCTCTGAGTCGTGGGCCGGGATCCGCGAAGGTAGTCGGCGATCGCTTGACCCGTAATGACGGGTAGTGGCAATATATCAGCGCGATTCACCTTTCCGGCACGAATCGTCAAAGTGCCGTTCTTCCAATCGATATCGTCGAGCCGCAGGGCGGCCACTTCGCACGAACGAAGGCCAAGATCGACCAAGCAGTGCATGATAGCGAAGTCGCGTTGGCGTTGCGGCTTGTCTTGCTCAAAGGCCGGCATCAGTTGGATGAGTTCCGCTTGGCTGAGGTGCTCCGGCAACGATGCCAGCCGCCATCGCGCTGCCGTGGGAACCGCCGCTATGGCAGCAGCAACCGGTTCTGCATACCGAACGGAGCGAAACCGGAAGTAGCTTCGGATCGACGAGGCAACAACTTGCGAAGTGCCTGGTTGGTAGCCCTGGCACTGATTGGTGAAAAAGTCTCGAATCGCCTTCGGCTCTAACCGGGAGAACACGATGTCGCCTGTGGGGAAGGAGTGCGCGAGGAAACGGCCAATCCACTGGCGGCGTGAAATCAGAGTCTCTGGAGCAAGCCCACCAACCTCGGCCGCGTAGGCCGTATAGACTTCCAGTTCTGAGTTGACGAAACTCGGGAAGTTCGGAGGTGCAGGAGGCAGGAGTCCAGCGCCGCGAAGTATCGCCAGCAGATGCCGCAGGGCTGAAAGAGTCGTCACCCTTCCGCGTTGATGACGGCCCGGACACGCACATCCAGGAAGATGTTCATCGATGAAGCGATTGATGGAGCCCTCTTCCATCGCGACGGAATCGGCATTGGGCGCGGACCACGACAGGAAGT
>JBKJLJ010000019.1:0-3552 GCA_046597015.1 Bryobacteraceae bacterium | reverse complement strand
CCCTTCCGGCGCTCCCGTCGCCAATGTAAAGATCAAAGCCACCGGCGCTTTAACCAACTCCGTCCGCGAGACCAGTACTAATGACGCCGGTAGCTACACCATCCCCTTCCTCACCGCCGGTGAGTACAGCATCGAGACCAACAAAGCTGGGTTCCAGTCCGGCCGCGTCGCCAGCCTCGCACTCCAAGTCGGTGTCACCGCCCGCGTCGACATCCAAATTAAGGTCGGCAGCGTCACCGAATCCATCGAGGTCTCCGCCTCCGCAGCCGTCCTCCAAACGGAAAACGCCACCGTCGGCTCCGTGATCGACTCCCAAAAAATCGTTGCCATCCCCCTCAACGGACGCAACTTCATCCAACTCGCCCAGTTGATCCCCGGCGCCCAAGCGGGCACCCCGGGTTCGATCACCGTCCGCCGCGGCCGCGGCTCCATCGGCCAGGCCGATAGCTCCTTCGGTTCCACCGGCTTCTCCGCCAACGGCTCCCGCGACACCGCCAATCGCTTCTTCCTCGACGGCATCGAAGTCATGGATTATGACGCGATGACGTACTCCTTCTCCCCCTCTATCGACTCCCTCGCTGAGTTCAAGGTCGAAACCTCCAACTACTCCGCCGAATCCGGCGGCGCTCCCGGTGGCCACATCAACATGCTCACTAAGCGCGGCGGCAACGGCTTCCACGGCACCCTCTGGGAGTTCAACCGCAACGACGCCCTCACCCAAACCTACGACGCCATCGGCAAGGCTTCCCTCGCCAGTCCCCGCCTCAACCGGAACCAATACGGTGCCAACATCGGCGGCCCCGTCCTCTTCCCCAAAATCTACAACGGTAAGGACAAGACTTTCTTCTTCTTCAACTGGGAAAGCGGCCGCAACCTCCAGGGCGCCGTCGCCGGCTTCCGCATCGTCCCCAACCAGGACTTCCGCAACGGCGACTTCTCGAAACTAGTAAACTCCCGCACCGGCGCCCCCATTACCCTCCTCGACCCCCAACGGGTACCCATCGCCAACAACATCATCCCCCGCTCCGCCCTCAGCCCCCAAGCGCTCGCTTTCCTCGCCTTCACCCCCCTCCCCAATACCTCCAACGGGCTCCAAAACTTCGTCAACAAGCCCACCCCAGCCATCTCCAAGCAGGATAACTACAATGCCCGCATCGACCATCAAATCTCCTCCAAGGATTCCATCTTCGGCCGTTTCGTCTTCAACGACACCTTCGAAGCTGGAATTCCCTATTGGGGCAACGACCAGCGCGATAATCTCGGCCGCACTAAGAACCTCTCCCTCGGCTACACCCGTACCGTCTCGGCCAGCATCGTGAATGATCTCCGAGGCGGTTATCATAACTTCTACGAAAACGAAACCTTCGGCACCACCGGCCTCGCCGCCTTCGACGTCGCCAATAAAATGGGCCTCCCCCTCGTTTCAAAAGACCCGAAATTCTTCGGCCCGCCCATCGTAAGCATCGGCGGCAACGATGGTAACTTCTCCACCTTCGGCCTCCAACGCACCATCGGACCCCGCGAACGGTCCAACGGCATCATGCAGATCGTCGATAACCTCTCCTGGCAAACCGGCCGCCATTACCTCAAGTTCGGCGCCGACATCGCCCGACGCCTCGTCACCTTTAACCAAGCCCGCGACCCCCGCGGCAACTTCGGCTTCGATGGCACCTACACCGGCTCCGCCCTGGCTGACTTCATGCTCGGCTATGTCCGTACCGCCAGCCTCAACCCCGCCGTCACCGTCACCGACCTAACGAACACCTGGCAGGCCTACTACTTCAACGACGATTACAAAGTCTCCCAGCGCCTAACCCTCAACTTCGGCATGCGCTACGACTACTTCGGCAAAATGATCCAGAGCGACGACAAGTTCGTTAACATCGAACAGAACGGCCTCCAGGTCACAGGCTTTGCCACCCCCACCACCTCCAAATACGGTCGGGGTCTCCTCCAGCCCGACAAAAACAACTTCAGCCCCCGCTTCGGCTTCGCCTATCAACCCGGCTTCGCCAAAGACATGGTCGTCCGCGGCGGCTACGGCATCTACTACACCCCGCAGATCTCCAACGCCATCTTCGCCATGGCCGAAGGCGCCCAAGCCACCGCCGGTGCCAACGTCGCCGGAAACATCGCCGGTGCCCCGAATCTGTTCTTCTCGAACCCCTTCGCCGGTGCCGCCACGACCGGAGCGTTCAACTTTGCCGTCTCAAATGACCAAAACATGCGCGACAGCTACATCCAACAGTGGAACCTAAACGTGCAGAAGAAAATCTTCGGCGGCTTCGTCATTGACGCCGGCTACGTCGGCAGCAAAGGTACCCGCCTCGTCGCCACCCTCGGCGACCTCAACCGGCCTGTCACTGTCCTCGACCCCCGCGTCGCCGGCACCCCGTCGCTCAACTCGCGCCGGCCCAACCAACTCTTTCAGCGCCCCGTCACCGGCGATAAAGCCATCGGCAATTCCATCTATCACGCTCTCCAGGTGAAGGTTGAACGCCGCATGGCCACCGGCATCACCGTCCTCGCCGCCTTCACTGCTGCCCGCGCCTATACCGGTCCTACCGACATCGGCGGCCAAGTCGGCGGCGGCAACTACATCGGCAGCGTCCAGGATCTCTACAACCTCAAGGGCGAACGCTCCATCGCGGGCTTCGACCAGAAGCTGCGCTCTGTCAATACTGTCCTGTATGAAGTTCCCTTCATGAAGGGCCGTTCCGGACCCCTCGCCTACATCGTCAAAGGTTGGCAGTTGTCCACCATCATCACCGCCGCCTCCGGCTTCGGCGCCCCCATCGCCTACGGCGTCGACACCACCGGCACCGGCGTCGGCTCCCGCCCCGATCTAGTCGCCGGACAAAACGGCAACCTGTCCGGCTCCGAACAAACCTGGAAGCGCTGGTTCAACACCGACGCCTTCACCATCTTCACCGATCCGGCCACCAAGCAGAATCTATTCTTCGGCCGCTTCGGCACCGCCCCCCGCACCAATGCCATCCGCCTCCCGGGCCTGTTCAACTCCGATTTCTCGGCCAACAAGCGCTTCTCGGTAGGCGAACGGCGCTACGTTGAATTCCGCACCGAAGTCTTCAACCTCTTCAACCACTACAACCCCGACGTGGCCTCGGTCGATCTCAACATCCGCTCCCAGACCTTCGGGTCCATCGGCGCTGGTGTCCGAGGAACTACCGTTCGCGTCATCCAACTCGGAGCGAAGTTCGTTTTCTAATTCGCTCTGGAAACCAGGAAAGGGGGCCCCTCACCGGCCCCCTTTTTTATTTCACAATCACGAGCGTCGTAGTCTGCCCGGCCGCCTTCATCGCCCCCACCCTCGCTCCAATCTGTAACGTCGACGTCCCCGCGGCCGCCGTCTTCCCGACATACACCTTAAACACATAGCTATCCGGCACCGTCCCCGCTTCCAGCCCCAACGTCGCTCCCGCCGGCAACCCACCTACGCTGAACTCAATCCGTCCCGCTATCCCCCCGTTCGAAGTCAACCGCACCGGAATAGAACCGACCGTACCGGCCTTGATCTCCGTCCGTGCCGGG
>JBKJLJ010000018.1:0-2941 GCA_046597015.1 Bryobacteraceae bacterium | reverse complement strand
CGCAGGAAAGAGCCGGTTCCGTTGACGTGGAGGAACATGGGGGTGAGTTTGACGGGGACGTCGACGGCGCGGAACGGCGAGAGGAGGGCGGCGAGGACGGGGTTGGTTTGGACGGGGAGACGTTCGGCGTCCGAGACGCCGACGAAGCCGTGGCGGTAGCGGACCTGGGTGCCGGGGCGGTTCACTTTGACCTTGAGCTGGTGGTAGCGCGGGCCGGCCTTGGACTTCTGGAACGTGTCGTCGTCGGGGGTGAAGGCGAGGAGATAGTAACCGTCCTGGTCGAGGACCGCTTCTTTGAGCGCGACGCCGATATCGTTGCGGTTGTGGTAGAAAATGCCGCCGGTTTCTTCGTCGAGGAGAGAGAGGCCGTCCTTCGAAAGGTTGACGTTGTTCTGGCGTTCCTGGCTTTGCTCGTTGGCTCGGGTGGAGTTGGAGGAAGGGGAGTCGGCGGCGGTGAAGCCGAAGGAGACGAGGCCGCGGGGATCGATCGTGTAAAAGACGACGGCGGCGCGGTTGGCGAGGTCGGCGAGATCCTGGAGGGCGGTGGCGGTGCGTTCGCGGGGGCCGGTTTCCTGGTCGTAGAGCTGGAGGTTTTCCGAGAAATAGATGATGGACTTGCGGCCGGGGAGTTCGGCGAGGCCCTGGGCGATGAAGCGGGCGGTGGAGAGGCTGCCGGCGGTGGCGAGGTCCTGGCGGGTGCGGTTGGCCTGTTCTTCCTGCAGGCGCATGCGGAGGGCGAGAGCGGCGAGGGCGGGGTCGCCGGAGTCTTCCATGGAGTTGGGTTGGAGGGCGGCGAGGGGGTCGGTGGGGTTGTTGGTACGAAGGGTTATGCGGTCGATATTCGCGAGCAGGAGGCGCTTGTCGGTGGTGAACTGCTGGAGGATACCCAGGCCGGCGGAGGTTTTGTAGATGGCGACGAGGTCGCCGGGTTCCAGGCTGGAGGAGACGAAATCGCGGAGGGCTTGGCGGGTGTAGTAGAGGCTGGACGGGGAGAGGCTGAGATCGTCAATGAGGACGGCGATGGCGCGGCGGACGTCTTGCGAGCGGAGGCCCGGGGCTTGGGTACCAGCCGGGACCGGGGGACGGCCGGCGACCCAGAGGGCGCTCGAGAGTTTCTGACGCTTGCCGTTTTGGAAGACTTCGAAGTCGGCGGCGGTGAGGCCGGGGAGATGATGGCCTTTCTTGTCGGTGACGGTGGCGTCGATCTGGATGAGAGTAACGTTGACGCGAATGGCCGGCGGATCCTGCGCCAGAAGGGCGGGGAGGAGCAGGAGACCGAGACGGCGCATGGGGGCTATTGTAGCTGTTTAATGGCTTCGCGGGCGCCGCGGATACAGTCCGGAATGCCGATTCCTTCGTAGGCGTTGCCGGCGAGGGCGAGGCCGGGATGGCGGGCGGCGAGTTGGCGGATGGTTTTGACGCGCTGCTGGTGGCCGAGGGTGTACTGCGCCATCGCGCCGCGCCAGCGCTGGATGGAGACGAAGGCGGGTTCGGCGGAGACGCCCATCAGGTCGGCGAGTTCCGCTCGGACGGCGGCGACCAGGACTTCATCGGATTCGTTGAGATGAGCGCCGCCGAGGAAGCAGCGAAGAATGGCCTTATCGTCGGGGACGCGGTGGTTGAACTTGGTGCCGACCCACGTGCAGGCGACGAGTTTGCGGCGTTCGACTTTCGGGACGAGGAAGCCGAAGCCGTTGAGGGGGTGGCCGAGGGTGGAGCGATCGTAGCCGAGGGCGATGGTCATCGAACTGTTGTAGGGGATAGCGGCGAGCTGGGCGGAGAGTTCGGGGTCGAGGTTGGCCACGATTTTGGAAGCGGGGCCAGCGGGGGCGGCGAGGAGGACTTTGGCGGCGTCGAGGGTGCCATGGTCGGCGAAGGTGATGCGCCACCCGGTCGCGGTTTTGGCGAGGGATTCGGCGGTGGCGGTGCGGCGTTCGACCTTGCCTTCGAGGTGTTCGGTGAGCGCGTCGATCAGCTGCCCGAGGCCGCCTTTCAGGGTTTTGAAGAGGGACCCGGCGGGGCCTTTGCGCTGGGCGCGGAGGGCGAGGGTGCCCTTGGTGAGCGAGCCGTACTCCTTTTCGAGTTCGATGAACTGGCCGAGGACGGCGTTGGCGCTGAGGGTTTCGGGATCGCCGCCGTAGACTCCGGAGAGGAGCGGTTCGGCAAGGTAATCGACGGCTTCCTGGCCGTAGTGCTCGCGGACGAGTTGGGCGACGGAGCGTTCGGGGGCGTCGGGGTTGGACTTGGCGAAGTACTCGAGCCCCATTTTGAGCTTGGTTCCCCAGCCGAGCAGGGGGCTCAGCGCGACGGGAAGCAGCTTGGTGGGGATCATCATCATGAGCCCATCGGGCATGGGAATGAGGCGGCCACCTTTCAGAATGTAGGTGACGCGGAGATGATCGTTCGAACCGATAACCTGATCTTCGAGGCCCATTTCCCGAATGAGTTCGAGGGCGGCCGGCTTGGAGGAGAGGAAACTATCGGGGCCGGCTTCGATGACGCAGCCGTGGACGTGGTCGGTCCGGATGACTCCGCCGAGGGCGGAGTCTTTTTCGATCAGCACAGCGGGCTGTCCGGCTTTGGCCAGTTCCCAGGCGGCGGCTAATCCGGTGATGCCGCCGCCAATGATCGCGGTTGCGTTAGGGTCGGAAGTCGCGGACAATCTGCACCACCGCTTTCACGTTTTCCACCGGGGTTTCGGGCAGGATGCCGTGGCCGAGGTTGAAGATATGGCCCGGCCGGGTGCCGGTGCGTTTGAGCAGTTCGTGGACTTTCGCTTTGAGTTCGGGCAGCGGAGCAAAGAGCGCGGCGGGGTCCAGGTTGCCCTGCACGGCGCTGCGGTAGGAGATGTCCATCCACGCTTGGTCGATGTTGACGCGCCAATCGACGCCCATCACGTCGCCGCCGGCCGCGTGCAGCTCTTTGAAGAAGCCGCTGGCGC
>JBKJLJ010000438.1:0-10181 GCA_046597015.1 Bryobacteraceae bacterium | reverse complement strand
GAACTGCTGACGGGACGGCCAGTGTTCGGCGGCGAGACCGTGACCGACACGCTAGCGCAGGTTCTAACGAAGCCGATTGATTTTGACGCCGTGCCGGTGCGGTTTCAGCCGCTTTTTCGCGCGTGTCTCGAACGGGATCCGAAACGCCGATTGCACGATTTGGGCGATGCGGGGCTTCTGCAAGGCGGCGAGACGCGCGCCGGACGGGCACCCCGGCTGCCGTGGATGGTGGCCGCGGCGGGCCTGGCCGCGGCGGCGATATTCGGGGTGCGCCTGTTGCAAACGGCCCCGGAGCCGTTTGCAACGGCGGCGCGCTTTGAGTACGACTCACAATCCGTTCTCTGCCCCGTCAGTCCGAACGGAAAACTGCTGCTTCGATGCGAATCGGAGCTCAGTATCCGGCGCATGGATGAGGGGACGTGGCGGCGCCTGCCTGGCACGGAGCGGCCCCGGGATGCGTTTTGGTCCGAGGACGGGCAAGCCATTGGATTTTTTTCCGGCGAGCGGCTGCGGGTGGCCGCCATCGATGGGTCGGGCGTGAGCGACTTGGCGCCCGCTGCCAGGGCGGAGGGCGGAACGTGGCGCGGCAGTGCGCGCGAAGGCGTGATTGTCTTTGCGGCGGGCCAGCGTTTGCGCCAGTTCGACATGAAGACAAGGGAACTTAAGGAGCTTCCCCTCGCCTTAGACGCCGGCATGGAACCGCGTCGGCCCGTTTTTCTGCCCAAAGGGGGTAACTTCGTTTTCCTGCTGGGGAAAGAACAGGAATGGCGGCTCATGAGAAGGTCCCTGGGGAGCGCGCGTCTGGAGCCAATGGCCGGGACCCAGCAAAGCGTGCAGTTCGCCCAGCATGCACGATCCGGAAAGTGGCACTTTTTCTTCGTCCCGCATCGTTCCGATTCCTATCGGAGCAGAACGATGATGACGGTTCCGATCGATCCGGAAACGGGCCGTTTCCTGGCCGAGCCCGAGTCAATCCTGGAGGGTTTGCCTCTCAGTGCACGGCAAAGTCTCACCTTTTCGGTGGGCGGATCAACAATTGCCTGGCGAAACTTCGGGCCGACTCTGCCGATCTGGCGGCTCACGTGGTTAGACCGCGCTGGAAATGTCTTGGGCGTGACCGGCGAAAAGAGTAGTTTCCAATCGATAGCACTCTCACCAGACGAGACAAAAATAGCAGCACTCGACGGAGCGCAACCGTCGCATATCTGGATCTTTGACGTCAAGACCGGGATTTCGAAGCGTCTGACTCAGTCCGCCGAAGGGGAAGACATGCCTGTCTGGTCACCCGATGGGAGCGCGGTCTATTACGTATCTTACGGGACCAATACCTCCCGGTTGATTCGCCAGGGAGTTGGCGCTGGGGCGACGCCGGAGTTCATCGCGGACGTTGATCCGGCCGTTTCCCTTGCATTGCAAACGATCACAGGGGACGAGCGCTATGCCGTATTCGGTGGCGCTAGCGTGACCAGGCTCGATCTAAAAGCACCCCAACCGCGGCGCACGGAGACCATCGTAGGCGCTTCCCTGGTGGGGAGCAATGTGGGACGCGCCATGATCCTGCGGGATGGCCGGACCGTACTTTTCTCTACTGCGGCGGGAGCAGCCTTTTCCTGTTCCATTCCCTGCAACGGACAAGCGCCGCAACGGCTGGCGACACGGGCGGGAGGCGCTGGCCGGTTTTTCTTGAGCCAGGATGAACGGACCTACTATTCCGTAAGTCCGGAAGGGCTTTGGGCCTATCCCTTGCTGCCCGGTCTGAAACTGGGGGAGGGTTCCTTTCTCTTCCGCCTGGTTGGTCCAACCCGGTTCAACAGCCGGGTCGCCGCGGACACGCGGGATGGTGAACGGATTCTGGCGATCTCCGCGGAATCGAGCGAGGGCTTGGAGACGCAAGTCCTGACCGACTGGACAAAACTACTGGGACAACGGACGGAGCGCCAGCAATGATCGGGTCGATGATTGGACATTACCGGGTTGTTTCCAAGCTCGGCGAGGGCGGTATGGGGGCGGTATACCGGGCCACCGATACGAAGTTGGGCCGGGACGTGGCGATTAAAGTATTGCCGGATTCGTTTGCGTTGGATGGAGACCGGTTGACGCGGTTTACGCGGGAGGCGCAGGTGTTGGCTTCGTTGAACCATCCCAATATTGCGTCGATTTATGGGGTGGAGGAGCGGGCGCTAATTTTGGAGTTAGTGGAGGGGACGTCTCCGAAAGGACCGATTTCCATGGCGGCGTTGCTGCCGATTGCGCGGCAAACAATTGATGCATTAGAAGCGGCTCATGAAAAGGGCATTATTCACAGGGATTTGAAGCCAGCCAATGTGTTGGTGACCGGTGATGGGGTGGTGAAGGTTTTGGACTTTGGATTGGCCAAAGCGATGGAGGGGGTGCCGGTGAGGAGCGACCCGTCGAACTCGCCGACTGTAACGATGGAGGCTTCGATTCCCGGAACCATCATGGGAACGGCGGCGTACATGTCGCCGGAGCAAGCGCGGGGCGGGCGAGTGGACCATCGGACCGATATCTGGGCGTTTGGCGTGCTGCTTTATGAGTTGGCTACGGGGAAACGGCTTTTTGGCGGGGAGTCGGTGACCGATATTCTGGCGGCGGTAATGCGGGCGGATCTGCCGATCGACGAAGCGCCGGAGGGGCTGCGGCCGTTGTTGCGGCGGTGTTTGGAACGGGACACGCGGAAGCGGCTGGGATGGATTGGGGAGGCGCGGGGGTTACTGGAAACGGCGCCCGTATCGAAAGAGCGTCAGGGCCCAGACTGGGTGCGGGCCGTACTGGTGAGCACCGTGGCACTGGCGGGATTAGCCGGCGGGTACTATTGGGGTCACTCGAAGGTGGCTTTGGTGACACCGTTGCACCTGACAATTGCGGCGAAGGACCTCGCCCGAAGAGGGTCCCTGCGGATGGCGGCGATTTCGCCAGACGGAAGGCTACTGGCCTATGTGGCCGGCGGGAAGCTGTGGCTCCGTGATATGGAGAACGGAACCGCGAAAGCATTGGAAGGAACGGAAGAGGCCGAAGGAGTGTTCTGGTCACCGGACAGTGCGGCCATCGGCTACGGAGCCCGCGGGCAGGTGTGGAAGTTCAGTGTGAAGAGCGGGACGCCGACGGCGCTGGCTCGATTGACCAACGATTTTAGTGGCGGGACTTACACACCGGACGGGCGGGAGATTATCGCTTCCGTTCGGAAGGTTGGATTGATTTCGATCGCTTCGGAAGGCGGCAAGGCGCGGGAAATTTGGAAGCCACCGGCGCGGGGTGGGATTTCCTACCTGAATCCGGCGGTGGTGGCGGCCGATGGAGAAAACCGGTGGGTTGTGGGGAGCGTGTCGGGATTGGGGTTGATGGCGCTCGATCTGCGCACCGGCAAGGAAACTTCGGTCATGTCGGGGGCACGGGACGCGGTGTATTTGCCGGAAGGGCGGCTGGTATTCGAAAGTAACAACCGGGTGGTGACCGCTCCAATCTCCGTCGGAACCATGCAGCTGACGGGACCAGCGGTGACGATTGCCGACGGCGGCGGCGCACCTAGCGTTTCCTCAGGCGGGCTATTGATCTTCCAGGGCGCGGGGAGCGGCGAAACGCTGTTGGCGATTCACGACCGGAAAGGGGGGCATGGGGGCGCGGCGGGCGCGGCACAAACGGCGATGTCGTTCCTTAGCGTTTCGCCGGACGGCAAGAGGCTGGCGGTTACCTCGAATGAAGGACCAAGGGACCAGATTTGGGTGCATGAATTAGACCGGAATACGAAGACACGGGTCTCGGCAGCGTCCGGCGGCGGCAGTCGAGCACAATGGTCCGGAGACAGCAAGCGGCTTTTGTATGTGGGGTCGGGTGGAAAACTGTTGATTGCCCCCGCCGATGGATCGGGCGCGCCGGAAGAACTGGCGGGCGCGGAAGCCGCCACTGGAGTGGGGGATTGGTCGCCGGACGGGGGGACGATCCTGCAATGGAAAATCGGTGGAAGCGATGCGACCTCCGATATCTACGTCTCGCGGATGATGGCGGGCGGGAATCAGTTGGAGACGAAGCCATATTTGACAAGTCCGGCAGATGACCTCTTCCCGAAGTTTTCGCGGGATCGGCGATTTGTGGCCTATGTCTCCAATGAGAGCGGCGAGTATGGAGTTTATGTCCGGCCGTTCCCCTCGGGCACGGGGAGGTGGCGGGTATCGACCGGGGAGGGGTTTCAACCGCGGTGGGCAAGAAGCGGGAAGGAGATCTATTTTCTGCAAAAGGGTGTGTTGATGGCGGCGCCTGTATCGACAGCGAGCGACGCGGTGACAGTGGGAACCCCGCGGAGCCTGTTTGACACGGGCCGGTTCGGGAGTGACATCATCGGCTTCAAGTACGACGAACTGCCGGATGGTAGGTTTGTTTTGATCGAGGAGCCGGCTGAATCCGAAGCGGAGTCGCGGACACTGCACTTGATTATGAACTGGCGCGAGCTGTTGGAGAGGAAGAAGGCGGATAAGGAATGATTGGGACACGGGTCGGACACTACCGGATTGTCGGGCGGTGTACTGGGTGTCCAGCGTCAACTATTTCTTCGCACGTGTTGCCTCGAATTGAAAGGTTACCGAACTTGATAGCGGTCGCGGCCGTGATTTTCCCCACAACTTGGCAATTCGATTTCGCTTTGGCACACTGGTCCGGAGAAATAGGTGTCGCGTGCAAAAAAATAGTTGACGCTGGACAGGCGGTCGCTCTGTAGCTTCTAGCCCTCCACGCAGTCTGGCGGGGTTTAGGCCCCCGTCAGAAATCCGCGCTACTGCGATTTCTGAGCGGCTTCTTTTGCCTGCAATGGTAAGCGGTTAGAGCCAGCCGACGCCAAAAGTGGTGCCTTAGCAGAGAGTTCAGCCCGCCCGTTTGCGGTCGAACTGTTGTTGGAAAAGGAGCCCCAGGACAAGTCCCTGTATCAGGAGTGCTCCCGAGCGAACTCTCGCAGGAACGAGCGAATCTGATCTCTTATCTGTCGGAACGCGGCAAGCCGATCTTCGTCCGAACCTTGGACGGCGGCAGGATCTTCAAAGCTGTGATGAAGCCGATTCCCGTGTCCTGGAAATATCGGGCAGCTTTCCTTTGCGTTGTCGCAGACAGTCAGTACGGAATCGAAGCGCTGCTCCGCAAATTCATCCACGACCTTCGAGCGATGGCCGGAGATGTCGATTCCAATTTCGTTCATCACCGCGATCGCCTCTGGCCGAACCAGTGTCGCTTTGGTACCCGCGCTTTCGACCTCGAATCTCTCTCCGTGGTCGTGGCGCATCAGGCCTTCGGCCATCTGCGACCGGGCCGAGTTGGCTGTGCATAGGACCAGCAGACGATTCTTTCTCATGGTTTCGCCTTCGGTTGATCTACTGTCCTCGGTGTCATGAAAGTAGCCCAGCACTGGGACGCAAACTGGATTGCGTCTGTCATCTCTCCACGGTCTTTTGGGGAAACGACTGGCATCTGCGATTGCGCGCGTACGATCCGACAACGATCGCCAGAGCCGCACCTGATTCAGGACCAAAGTTCGCAATAGCCGGTGCCACGATCTCGTCTCGCACCTTACGAAAAACCGTCAGCTGCTCCGCATCCTTGCCCGGTTGCCTTATCCGGATCGGGAAAGGCAATACGCCTCAAGCGGGTCCACAGCAGGCGCTAGCCTTCTCTGGCTTCGTCCCACGAACAAATGCGCTCATGAACTTTCCATCCACCTCGGACGCGATCGCGTCCACGTCGATCCCTTGTCCACTCAGGAACGTCCGAGCATCGTCAATGCGGTAAATTCGAGTGGGCTCCAATGCAACGTCGGTAAAGCCGACCGCCGTGAGCTTCGCTCGGTAGTCATTTTCTTCGAGGGCACCGGCAATGCAGCCTACCCACAAAAGGACCTTCTCCCGGATCTCCTGAGGCATCTCGCCCCTCGTCACCACATCGGAAACTGCAAATCGGCCCCCAGGCTTCAACACGCGAAAGGCTTCCCGCAAAACCTTGTCCTTGTCGGCCGAGAGGTTAATAACGCAATTGGAAATGATCACGTCCACGGAGTCATCAGGAAGCGGGATACTTTCGATCTCACCCTGCAAGAACTCGACGTTCTCAATTCCGGACCGCTTTTGGTTTTCCCGAGCGAGGTTCAGCATCTCGTCGGTCATGTCTAGCCCATACGCCTTTCCTGTCGGGCCGACCCGCTTTGCAGAAAGCAGAACGTCAATCCCGCCACCCGAGCCAAGGTCCAGAACCGTTTCTCCCAGCTGCAACGAGGCAAGAGCCGTTGGGTTTCCACAGCCAAGAGACGCCAATACCGCCTCCTCCGGAAGCCCGCTCTTTTGCGCCTCGTCGTAAAGGTTCGAGGTGATCGGATCGACATCCGTTCCGCAGGCGGCGCCTGCTCCGCAACAGGAACTTCCCCCGGATGACACCCGAAGGGCCGCCTGCCCGTACTTCTCTTTCACGACTTCTTTAACGGTTTGCACGCTCATTGCAATCTCCTATTCGTTGTTTCTTACTGGCAGCAGACAATCTTCTGTGGCTCTACGGCCTTATTTCTGGTGCAGCACTCGGCATATAAAAAGCCAAGAAGCTCTTCCAGGGTTTCGGTGTTTGCGGTGTAACGAAGGAACGTGCTCTCTCTCCGAACGTTTACAAGCCCTTCATTCTTCAGCTTTTCCAGATGGTGTGAAAGCGTTGAGCCGGAAATGCCGAGCTCGGTGCCAATCTCGCCGACAATCATCCCGTCGGGATGTGCGGATAACAGAAGCCGTACGATTCGTAAACGTGCTTCGGTTCCCATTGCGGAGAACATGTCTGCAAAACGAATCACCTCGTCCTCTGAAGATTTTCCCGCCAAGGCGGCTCCAGTGGGACGAACTTGGGCCTTCGTAGCTCTCATATTTCTATATTTGCAGAAATAACGAAATAGTGCAAGGAAGAGTTTGAGATTCAGCACGCTCAACACAGTTCAGGGCTCTTATCGAGGTTCCCGACGCTCACCCCTCGGGCGGGCAGGCGGGGCATCGAGCCCCGCCTACCCGCTTAAAGGCCCGCCAAACTCCTCAATTCCCGCGACCGCCTCCAGAATTCGCCCCGTTTTGATCCCCCGCCCGTGTCTTTTCACAACCTTGCACCCCCGAATCACAAGGTGAAAAAATAAAGTTGCTCCTCGCATCACGCTGAATATGAGTAACTTATCGGATATGCTCCAGCCGCCTCGATCCAATTCGGTACGCCAGGCGTCATAAAGTAAGACTGAGGAAGCGCTTGTCCCTATCCCGGGGTCAGGCGCTTTTCTATTTCTACCAACGCAAGTAAGGAGTCACCATGACCGAAGACCAAAAGGCGCGGCGAGCCGAAGTCGCCCGGGAAAACGGCACCAAAAGCAAAGGCCCCGTCTCGGAGGCCGGCAAATACATCAGTTCCCTGAACGGCATTACCACCGGGGAGAATTTGGAGGTCCTCAAAGAGGAACTGCCCGAGTGCATCGCCCTACTTTCCACCGATTGCCGTCGGGCTTACCTCCGGCTCTATCAGCGGCATTACCGGCAGTACAAACCAGAATCAGGCTGCGAACAAACCTTGCTCCGGCACATGTGCATCGAGCTCTTCAGCCTCGAACGGACGATTTCGATGGAGACCTACGCTCGGCAGCATGACCTCGACGAAACGTTGCGAGCTTATCCGGATATGACGGACAAAGCCCGCGAACTCTTGAGCTTCATCAGCGGAGTGCAAAAAGACAACGTCTGGCGGGCGATCGAACGCCAGAAGAAAGCGCACCTGACCGCCTACGCCGCCTATCAAAGACTGTTCAAACAAACCCGTCGCAATTTCCCGGTCGTTCCGCCGGAAGCCGTGAATTCCGACGCCGATAGGAACATGGCCGAAGAACCTTTACCGCCCCCGGAGGTGGTCGCCGAAGCAACCGCACACGCCGACCGCGCCAAAAACGAACCGAGCTACCAATTACCTCGTTGGGTCGCGGAAATGCTTCTAGATGAAGCGCTTATGGCCGAGATCGCTCCCGGTTACGACGTCGTCGAACTGCTCGAAAAGCTGACTGCCGCGCCCGTTCCCTTGGCTGCGTAAAAAACACGAGGGCTAACGATCGACAATACAGGCATGTCGGAAGCCATTACCTGCGATCCCGGACTGATGCACGGAACGCCCGTATTTCGCGGCACACGCGTCCCCGTTCCAACGATGCTCAACTACATCGAGAATGGAGAATCGCACGACCACTTTCTGGAAGGATTTCCCACAATCAGCCTGAAGCTTGCCCTCCGGCAGCACCGAACCGCGCGCGTCAGCAAGCGGACCCTCTAAGGATCGAACGAGAGAAAAACGAACCCAGCCAAGCGTCGAGCTAGTACACGACGCAATAAGATGTAAATAAACAACTTAGGAGGAATAAAGGCCCAAATTCGCCCGTAACAAACCGCTCAAAAAATAAGCCCCCAGCCAAAAGCGAACCAGTAATTCCCGCTACACGTTCTCCCGTAACCCGGCAATTTTCTCGTTCCTCAAATACTCGTACCGGTTGATCCACACCCCATGCTTCGATGCCGCCCGGCCAATCTGCAACCGCCGCGCAAAATCCTTCACCGGACCATAACCGTGGATAAACGACACCACCGGAGTCTCCCCGGCCATCCGCTGCGCATCCCGGATCTTCAGCAGTTGCGCCTCCTCACCCACCGGGTGCGCCTCCTCCGGCTCCGGATACTGGAACTGCTCCAAACGCGAGAAATACGGCTGATCCTGAATCCCCAGCCAATTGCTCAGCGCCCTCACGAGCAACCCCTCGTCCAGCGCCGGGTTGTTCCGCTTCAACTGCTCGCCGTAAAACCGCAGAATAACCGGCCAATGCATCGTGAACAGCTTTACGTGGAACGCCGTCGCCACCGTCCGGAAATCGAACCCGCTCACCGTCGTAAACGGCGGCGGAAACGTCCCGAACGCCAGCGCCATCCGCGCCGGCAGCGTCTCCCGCAGCTTCACTGCCAACTCGCTCGAAAGCCGAGCCTTGCACCGCAGCCAGTCGCCCAGCCCCGGCTGATCCACCAGCGCCTGCAGCAACGGACCCCGGCCGCCGTCGTCGGCTAACCAGCGCTCTAAATGCCGATTCGAAAGGCCCCCGTGCAGTAGCCGGTAAACCCCCATCGCTTCCCGCTGCATCCGCTCAAAATCGAACCCGCCCAGCTTCGCCAACTGCGGGTTAAAGTCCAGAAACACATCGTCCAGCATGTACGGCGGATACTCCGGCCAGTCGTACCGAATCCCGTCAATGTCCGGGTACACCCGCAGCAAGTCCCGCGTCAACGCCAGCGTATAGTTCGTAATGTGCGGGCTCGCCAGCGACCCGTTGTTCGCAAACCGCCGCGGCGGCACGCGCCCATCCGGCAACCTTGGCTTGTCCTCATCCATCGGCCCGCCAAATTGTACCCGATACCCCGGCGGAATTGCCGCCTGGATCTGTAAGTACACCTGGATATGCTTCGCCTGCGCCGCCCGAATGAACCGCGCAATAATCGACCCCTCCCGCTCCGTCAGCGCGTCCGGCTCCGAGGGCTGATACCGCAGCCCGGCATAGATCCTCTTGTCCGGCCGAAAGCTTGGCGAGGTCCGCACGAACAGCTCCCGCTTGCCCCACTGCGGCCGGTCCAGCAGCCGCACCGATCCCGCCCCCGCGTCGATTGGCGGCTCCCGGCTCCCCGTCTTCTCGTCCGCCGGCTCCATCACATAGGGCGAAGTCGCCACATGCGTCACCCCCGCCGCCGATAGCCGATCCAGGATCGCGTCGACCCCTTCGTTCTGAATCGACTCTGGCATCACCGTTACACCCGTCATCATTTACAAGCTCCTCATCGGCAAGTCGCGGAACCTCGCCCGCTGCGCCCAACATCCCATTGAACCAAAACCTGGCACTCCGTCCAGCGTCACCACCTCAAAAGCAGCGTCTCGCACCCCTGCGCTAGCTTAAATTTGAGGTCCAATCGGAAGTTTTCGCACTCGCGCGCTGGATCAAACCCCATCCGGTCAATCATACTGGGATATACATGGGTGTTGTCCTCTCCGCTTCGGCGGTCTCCAAACGCTTTGGGGCCCAGCCGCTTTTTGAAAATCTGACTCTGGCGATCCACGATGGGCAACGCATTGGTCTCACTGGTCCTAACGGGGCC
>JBKJLJ010000939.1:0-3001 GCA_046597015.1 Bryobacteraceae bacterium | reverse complement strand
CGATTCTGAGATCGATTTCTCGGAATCGGGCGTCTTCGCCATATGGTTCAGGGTAGCGTGCTGCTGTTTGGTTAGCGGCTTGTTCAAAATATGCTCGGCCTTCACGCGTACTAGCTTTTCTGGCTGAGATGATGCGGATGATTTCTTTGCCATCGGTAGTCTCCCTATAAACATGTATCAGGATGAGGAGTGGTTCAAGGCCGCCGGCCAGCCCCAAAGCATGCCAGCGCTGCTCTCCTGAGTCGTCCGTTCTGTCTTCCCGGAGCAGTACATGGGGATCCGCAAACATGCTTGAAGATGTTGGCTCGTTCCTTGCGCTCGTCCCATTCGAATTCCATATCCGTAAATACGAGTGTATATACGCTATCGGGAAAATATAAGGAACGTTGGAAGGATCTGTATTGAAGAACCTCGGGCAACGGGGACCGGAGCGTGCGAGTTTCGGATTATTTGGTGGACCGCTCCGGTCGGTGCTCGCCGCTGATTATGAGATTGCGCCTTGCGGAGACAGTTTAATTGCAGTAAATTACCTGTTATGAGTATTCATCTGTCCAACATCCACTCATTAAGCGATTTCCAACGCAACACCAGAGATCATCTTCGCCAACTCAAGGATTCTGGAGAACCAGTAATACTCACCGTCAATGGCCATGCCGAGGTAGTTGTTCAGAGCGCCGAAGCCTACCAGAAGCTCCTCGACGGCCAAGAGCTTCTGGAGAGCATTCGAAGCGTTAGCCGCGGGCTGGAGCAAGCAAAGCGGGGCGAAGGGCGGCCGATGAGCGAGTTCCTTGCAGCTCTGGCAAAAGAGCACGGGATCTCTCTCGGGTGAAACGACATCAAGTCATCGTGACCCCCGAGGCGCAAGTTGGAATTCAAGATTCCTTTCGCTTTATCCGCGAGGACTCCGGAAGTAACGCCGCGGTCTGGCTCATCGATCTTTACTCGAAAATTGAGACTCTGGAGCACTTTCCCGAAAGATGCTCGTATGCGCGCGAAAGGGAATACTTCGAGGGCGAGATTAGGAAACTTGTTTTTGGATCCCATCGAATCGTTTTTTTGTGAGTAAAACAACCGCTACCGTGTACGTCCTGTACGTTCGACACTCCAAAATGAGAGCCGTCGGTGAGCCTGAAAGGGAATCGTAAATCCCGAGTTTGACTGCGACCGTCTGGTCTATTTGACGGCCTCGGGGCTCGATAATCTGAGATTGTGGATATGGATGACGGTGTTGATCACCGCTTCTTTGTTGGGATGGATGGGGACGAACAGGACCGTTTCTTCGCGGCGGGCGAGGACGTTGCTGACGACCAGGGCTCGCATCAGCCAAATGGCGGTCGGGACGTCGGGACACTCGAAGCCTTGCCAGCCGGGGTAATCGTGGGCGGTCGGTTGGAGGCCGGTGGCCGTCTGGATGGCCTCGGCGATCGCTTTGCCGTCTCCGGGGGTTGGCTGGAGGAGGGGGAAGTCTTCGGCTAGCTTCGCGAAGAGCGTCGCGATCTCCCTTTGCTGGGCCGTCCACATGTGCTCGACCCAGTAGTGGCAGGTCTTGGCGATCGCGGTGATCACGTTTTTGACTTCTTTCTCCAGGCGGTAGGCTGGGCCGGCGGGGAGTTCCAGGATCGTATCGTCGCAGCGGGCGGAGACGTTCTCCATGTTGATGGCGCGGCAGAGCCAGTCGGCCATCGCGGGGCTTTCGCAACCAACCCGGACCCAGCCGGGGGCCGAGGATTCCTCGGCGGTTAAGCCGGTCACCATGCTGATGCCGCGACAGATTTCAGCCACCACTACAGGGTCTGACGCGGTCCCCGGGAGGAGCAGGGTTCCCTTATGCGGCGGGCCGCCGGCCATGGCTAGATCACAGAACGATCCCCAGATTTCGTTCCAGGCTACCTTGCCATCAGCCCCATACTTGAGGCCGGCAGAGCCCATGGAGACGGGTTCCACTTCCTCGTAACAGTCTTGATACTGCGGGGGCAGTACGGTTTTGATTCTGGATTCGAGAGTGCTCAATGGTTACTCGGCGGGCCAAAACGCGGCGGAGGCTCCGACCCATTCCTGGCCCTTGTTTTGATCTACTCCCATCATCGCTCCCCGGCCCATCCGCACGAGGAGGCCGACCGCCTCGCGGCCGATGTACATGACTCGGATCTCGGCCTTGGTGGGGCCGGCGGGGGTCTCGAAAAACGGGTGGAAGTCGCAGCGCTCCTGCAGGACCCACCGGCTTCGCTCGGCAGCGGGAATGGCTTCGATTTCGGCCCTCGTGGGGCCAACTTGAACGCCCAAGCCGGCGAAGGAGAAGAGGGGCTTTAGCACCCAACGGTCCAGATCCTTGGGTATGGCCGCCAGGCGATCGAGAAAGAAAGACTGCGGAACAGATGCGTGTTGGAGGAAGGGAAGGGAGAACTTACTGAAACGGAAATAGTGGTTGGGATGGCCAGCCCATTCGACGTCCAGGTCGTAGCGCCAGTCGAAAGGGACGGCGACCTGGCGGCGTTCGAGTTCGTCGACGATGGCGCGGTTGTAGATCCGGTGGATCGGCACTTGGCGGCCATTGTAGCGGTAGGAGAGTTTATTCCCCTGGCAGATGACGTTGGTGATGCAAATGGCGCGGACGCCAAATTGACGCTCGGTGACGGCGAAGTCGCACCGGGTCTTTTGGTGGGTTGGGTCAATCTCCAGGAGGACGACGTTTTCGGGATCGTGCTGGCCGAGGATCGCTTGGCCGAGGACAGTCCAATACTGCGGGGGCGAGAGGGGGGCGGGATGGTAGCGCCACGTCCCAGGCGGTTCGTACGCGGCGGAGAGGACGGCTTGGAAGGCGTAGAGGGAAGGGAAGCCTTGAATCTCGACGAGCCGGGGTTCGGGCTCGCCGGAGGCGTTCTGAACTAAGCCGAAATCGACTTGGGTGAAGAGGGGCTCGAGAGGCTCGTGGGGGACGCGGTAGAGCGGGGGAATGGCGGCTTCGGACTCCGCTCGGTAAGTGGGATTTTCGGCTATTTGA
>JBKJLJ010000808.1:0-8617 GCA_046597015.1 Bryobacteraceae bacterium | reverse complement strand
CGGAGATCTGGCCTCTTCGGCGGCGCTGCGTCAGGCCCTGATTATCGAGAATGCCGGGCAGTTCCCGGCGGAGGTTCTGTTCCAGATTGAACAGGGTGGGGATTCGATTTGGATCACGGAGGATGCGGTTTGGATGACACGCCAGGGAGCGACCCAGACGGTAAACCTGCGGCTCGAATTCGCAGGCGCGCGGTCGCCACGGATTCGCCGGATAGGCCACTCCACAACGAAGGTCTCTTACTTCCACGGCAACAATCCCGAGGGATGGTATCCAGATGTGCCGGTGTACACAGGATTGCGCCTGGAGAACTTGTATGACGGTGTAGACCTGGAGATTTCCGCCGAGCGTTCGGAGTTGGAGTGGCGCTGGATTGTGCGGCCGGGCGCGCGAGTTCCGACTCGCGACGTACTGAGGGTTGTTGGGGCGGAGGAGGCCGAGGTGACGGGGGACGGGTTACGTTTGCAGACCGCAGTGGGGGAAGTTTCTTTGCGTAACCCGGTGCCGTATGATCTGGTGGGGAACCGCATTGACGGCAAAACGCCAGGACGTAGTATGGCGGCCTCGGACCTGATCTGGACCACATACGTCGGATTCCTGGCTACCAGCGGAGGCGCGCAGAATATAGCGATCGATTCGGCAGGGGCCGTATATTTGTGCGGAAAGGTCGCGTCCAATACCGGTTTCCCGGTGACGCCCGGTGTTTATCAAGGAACGCCGCGGGGCGTTGACGAGGCGGTCGTTCTGAAGATTCAGCCCGACGGGAAATCCCTCGCTTATGCCACCTACATTGGAGGCACGGGCAACGACAATGCGCGAGGGATTACGGTTTCGGACGATCAGGTGTTTGTGGTTGGGACCACCACTTCGATCGATTTCCCCATGTCGGATAACGCACTTCGCACGACGGCCGAATCGACGGAGGGGTTTCTGATCCGGCTCGGACCAGGCGGCGTTCGGCTGTACCTCTCGACGTATATCGGCGGGGCCATGGGCGATGAGTTGTCGAGTGTCACGATTACCCCCACCAAAAAGATTCTGCTTGCTGGTGTCACATACAGCAATAGCGTGCTCGGTTTCCCCCACACGTATCCGGATGGCACGCCGATACTGAGCACTACGTTGCCGCGGGTATTTTCGGTCGTGCTCAATCAATCGCCAACCCGGGCGGACTCCGTATCATTCACATCTTTTTCCTACGAAACCGCGACGGTATCAGCGGTTGCCGGGAGCAGTTCCGGAGTACTCTACGTCGCGGGCGAGGAAGGGGGTTCCTCGGCTGAGCGCCACGGCTTTCTGATCCGACTCGACAAGTCTGGCAGCCGCTTCCCCGTCGTGTGTCTAATCAGCGGCGCTGGTACTGACTTGATTAAGAGTCTTCAACTGGATGCCGCCGGGAACCCGGTTATGGGCGGTTCGACTAAGTCGAACCGATTCATTGGCTATTCATCCTCGCGAGAGGAATACTTGGCGACTCCAAATAGCCGTGGGTTCATTCTGAAAGTTAGCGCCAGCGATTGTAAGTTGCCGCTGTTTCTGACGTACCTGGGAACGGGTAGTGCGGTCGATGAAAGCGTAAATGGAGTCGCGCTTGACGCCGGTGGCAATGTCTACGTTGCGGCTACCATGGGTACGGGATTCCCGGCGACGACCGGCGCTCCCTTTCCAAGCGCCGCAGGGGGTACCGACGCGCTGCTGGCACGCGTCCGGAGCAATGGGCATGACGTGCAGTTCGCTACCTATTTGGGCGGGTTGGACAACGACCAGGGACGGGCTGTTGCTATCCTGTCCGACGAAACTGTTGTGATGGCCGGTTACACGCGTTCCTCAGGGTTGCCGTTCGTCTCGGGCACTTTCCAGCCGGCGATCGAGGGGAGCGAAGATCTCTTTGTCTCCAAATTCAAGATTGACGACCCGGGTACTGTAAATGGTTATGCGTTTCAGGACTACAACAAGAACGGCACACCGGATTTATCGGAACTGCCATTGGGCGGACTTGTGATCTACGATGACCAAAACGGCAACGGTATCTTTGAAGCCGCATCGGAACGATCCACCCTCTCCCAGGCGATATACGGCTTCTCGCCAGGTACAAATATCCCCTATATGTCGGCACCCAATTATGAACTCAATAATCTTCCGATCGGACTCCATCGCATTTGCGCCAGTTTTGCGCCGACCGTCGCGAACTCTTCGGCCTGTAGAAGTGTTACCGTCCAGTTTGGCGCCACGACGCAGAATGTCAATTTCGGATTGCTCCCGGGAGAGGTAGGCGTCAGTTCGCTTACGCCGCAGATCTCCAGCGTCAAGGTGGGAGAAAAGCTGATGTTGGAGCTGGATTGGGCCCATCCGGTGCAGTGGAGGAAGTTGAACGAAGCGATTCTGCGCTTCAGCGATACGGCAACCAGCGATGTGCTCCAGATCCGCTATCTGGAGGCGCCGAACACTTTCAGCGTCTACAACGCCGACGCCGGTAAATTCGGGCCCGCCTTCCCGCCTGGCGCGAACAACGTCCTTGAGACCAACGAGGCGAAATTTTATTTGGAGGAGACGGCGGTGCAGGGTTCCGGCCCGGCCGGAAAGAGCGTCAAGCTCCGGCTGGTGGTTTCGTTCAAGCCGAAGGCGGCCGGGAAGACGCTCGACGCACTGTTCTTCGTTGGCGACGATAACGGTGGAATCCAAGGGTACGAGCCGCTCGGAAAGATTACGGTTCTCCCGTAGCGGTTACCGCGGGCAGAGGCTAAATTCTTTCTCAACCCATGCGCGCAAATCAGATTTGTACTTATCCAAGGGTTCCCGTTTGGTGAAAACATTGAAGGCTTGCGTGGCAGCCGAAAGGGCGGCACATTGCGCAGGTCCTCCGCGTTCACTGGCTGGCATCGCCAGTGCCCGGAAGGTATGAAACTGCATCAGGACTCTTTGCCATTCGGTGTCGTCGCTGACGCGCATCCGCGGCAAAATGCGGGAAATCTCCTCCAAGGCTATGCGCAATCCGTCCGTCTGGCCAAGGGTATGGTGTGTTCGGCCAAGGCTCAGGTAGGCACCTACCAACCGCTGTTGGAGCCAGACGTTGCTGGAGTCGGTTTCAAAATTCTCCCGTCGCAGTTTGGTGACTCGTTCGAAGAGCGGAAGCGCCGCGGCATCCTCGTGACGCTGTTCATAATACGACGCCATGGTACTGAGACCGAACGAGAGGTCCAGCCGGGCCTGTGGGGTGTTCTCTTTCGCCAGGATCGATTCGTCCAAGGCAATGGCGCGCTCGGCGTGGATCTTCATTGCTGCGACATCGCGAACTTGCAAACACGTGGCCAGGTACTTGTGCCCGAGTGCCACGTCCCGTGCCGCCGGCATTATTCCCGGTCGCGCCGCCCGAACCTGTTCGGCGACCTCCAGGTATTTCACCAAATGAGCACATGGCTGGGAGGGGTCCGCTGTCTGCCAAAAATAGGCCGTCTTGAGTCCCGCGAGAACCTCAACATCCGCCGCCGCACGATCCCGAAGCGATTCCCACGCCGCCACGCAGCCCGATGCCTTGCGTTGCAGGATGCGGGGCTCCAGACAAGTCAGCGCGGCCAACTGCTTGGCCGCGTCGAGGTTGCCTGGACTGCTTCGCACAGCGGCGTCGACAAGCCGTCGCGATTTCGCAAGCGACGCGGCGGCACCGGGAAAATCTCCCAAATTCGGGGCTGAGCGGTCCCCGAGCAGACGCGCTAGTTCCCGATACCCGGCAGCGGCTTCGAGCAATAACTTCGGATTATCCGAAGATTGGACCGCCAGACGATCGAGATAGGTCATCGAATCTTGCGCCATGCGCGCGCGCAACGCGGTTTCGGTTCCGGATTGCGCCAGGCGACCCTGGTAGACAAACAATACGGAATTCGCGAGGGCTCTTACTTCCTCGAATCGTTTCTGTGCGATCAGCCGGTTGTCTTCCGCGGATTGATGTTGCTCCTCGGCTATTCGCTGTCCAGCGGTAGCGGCGCTTCTGGCCTGCAGAGCTTCGGCGCTTCTCGTCTCGGCCGTAGCCCGTTCCGATTCCGCAATGGCGCGGGCCGCGACGGCGGCCTTCCGTTCCGTCTCCGCGACCCGCGCCTGCCAGACCACCGAGCCCGCCGCCCCGCTCAGTAGGGCTGCGATCATGACTCCGGCGGCGCACGCCCACGCGTGCCTCCCGGCGAACTTCCGAATCCGGTACGCCGCCGTCGGCTGACTCGCGCTGACCGGCCACCCATCCAGGTGCCGTTGCACGTCGTCAGCGAGCGACTGTGCCGTTGCGTACCGGTCGGCGGGCGACTTTCGAAGCGCCTGCAGAACGATATTGTCCAAGTCCCCGCGCAGTTGTCGCGCAACCCAATCGGGTTCCGCAACCAGACTCGGCCGGCGCGGATCCACTTCATAGATCGCGCGCATCCGTTCGGCCGGATTCATGTCGCCTTTCTCCAGTGCTTCGCGTCCGGTCAGCACCAAATACAAAAGGAGCCCCAGCGAATACACATCACTCGAAGTGTGGATAGGTTCCCCTCGGACCTGTTCCGGGCTCGCCCAGGCCAGCGTCATCACGCGGTCCTGAGGCCGTGTCCTGTGGGAGTCCACCATCTCGCCGCCTAGCGCCTTCGCTATGCCGAAGTCCAGAAGTTTCGGCGTGCCGTCCGCTGTCACCAGGACATTCCCCGGTTTGATATCGCGGTGGACCACCAACTGCTGATGCGCCGCTTGCACCGCTTCGCAGATCCGCAGGAAAAGTTGGAGGCGTTGCCGGAGCGGCGGAGAATTGATCTCCAAATAACGGTCGATGGGTTCTCCCGCAACGTACTCCATCACCAGGAACGGTGTTCCATTCTCGTCCAGCCCGGCATCCAATAGTTGCGCAATATTCGGATGCCGTAACTTGGCGAGGATCTGCTTTTCCATTTGGAAGCGGCGCCAGGATTCCTCTCCGGCGGCTAGCGGTGTCAGGAACTTAACCGCGACTTCACGCCGGAATTCGCCGTCGTTGCGCTCGGCCCGATAGACGGTCCCCATCCCTCCGGAACCGATTCGTGCAATGATGCGATAGGCTCCGGCCATTCGACCGGTGGCGTCCTGCCCGCCCGTATTGTTCTCGAATTCGTGGAAGTACTCCTGTGCCTTCGGAAAGAGCGCGATCATCGACCGTACTTCGCGTTGGACAGACTCGTCTTCGAGTGCCAGTTGCCGCTCAATCTGGGCCCGCTCGGGTTCCGGAGACTCTAGCAGGCCAATGAGGAGTTCTTCAATTCTTTCCCGCTGCGGAATGGTCACCGGCTGCCTCCGTTTCCAATTCGCGATACATCCACAGTTTGGCCAGGGTCAGTTCGCGCTTTACCGTGGAAATCGCCAGATCGTGATTCTGCGCGATCTCTTCCAGCGATAACCCGCCGAAGAAACGAAGTTCGACAATTTCAGCTTTGCGCGGATCTACCGCCTCCAGCTTCTTTAAACACAAATCCAGCAACAGGTAATCGGTGTTTATCCCCCGGTCAAGTGCCGTCATGTTCTCCCGTAAGGCCTGGATCACATTGCCGCCGCCTCGTTTTTCGGCGCGATGCTGCCTGGCATAATCGACCAGGACCTGCCGCATGAGCCGGGCGGCTACGCCAAAGAAGTGCTTGCGATCCTTCCAACTGCTGGGTGGTGTCTCAGACAGCCTGAGAAATGTCTCGTGAACCAGTCCGGTTGCTTGCAAGGTGTGGTTCGACCGTTCGTGGTTCATGTACGCCCTGGCGGTGGCGCGCATTTCTTCATATACGAATGGCAAAACACGGCGCAGTGCTTCGCCGTCTCCCTGGCTCCAGCGGCCCAGCAACACGGTGATATCGTCGCTCGTCATTTCACACGCGCGGAGGCAAACCAGCGCATCTCCTTCATCAAATTATCATAGCCGCACGCGCCTTCCCAGTCCCACCTCTCCTGCAATTCCGACAACACCCTCTTCCACGGCCACTGGATTGGTGATCATATGCCGCAGTCCTTCGCCCCGGAGCACACCCCGCCGACGACCATTACGGCCGGATCCACCTACATCTCATTCGCCCCGCGTCTTCAACCGTAAGGGCCGATGCTAGTCTCTCGGCTCCCACTTCCCCGCCCAGGGTCCGGACGCCAAGAAATAGAAATAAAGCACGACAACCAACTGCTCTCCGTTTACGTCTTTACAATAGAGTGATGCGAAAGCTGTTGTTGCTGTGTGCGCCGTTGGCGCTGGCGCAGGCCGAATTCCTGCACGTGACCATGGCCGTCGACAAGATGGACTGCGCGACCTGTGTCAAGAGTATGGAGATGGGCCTCCGTAAGATTCGTGGGGTCGAGAAGGTCGCGGTAGACCCGGCCATCGGCGTAGACTTCACGCTGGCGGCGGGAAACAAAGTGACGCTGGAACAGTTGCGCGATGCCATCAAAGGGATCGGGTTTCGGCCCGGTGACGCGACAGTGATCGTTAAGGGTAAGCCCGTGACGCAGGACGGGCGTTGGCGATTTGAGGTCGACGGAATCAATAAAATCTACAATCTATCGACGCGACACGACCACGTGATCCTCGGCCTGCAGAGCAAGAACGTGGCGGGCGTTAAGATCAGCGCAATCACCTCGCCGCCACCTGATCCCCAGACGGTTCCGATCCTCGACGTCACGGCGATCATCCCATGAAGATTGGCTTATTGGCGTTGTTTCTAGTCCCGGTTCTGGCGGCGCAGACGGATCTGTTTGCCGAGATCGACCCGGCCATGAAAGAGCTGGCGACCAATACCGGATTACCGATGAAGTCCCGCGTGGACCGCGCCTTTATCAGCAAGGCGAAGCTAAAAGCGTTCCTGGAAACGAGGATCAAGGAGACCGTCAGCGACGAAGCGCTTCGCGTCGAAACTCTCACGCTGCGCCTGTTCGGGTTCATCCCGGCCGACTACGACCTGAAGGGGTCCACGATATCGTTGCTGACCGAGCAGGCCGCAGCCTTTTATGACTATCGGAAGAAGAAGATGTTCATCCTGGAAAGCGCGCCGGAATCGACACAACGATTCGTGCTGACCCATGAGCTGGCGCACGCGTTGGCCGACCAGCATTTCAACCTCGGGCGGTTTATCCGGAAGGGTAAGTCCGACGACGGAGCAACAGCGCGATTGGCCGTCATGGAAGGGCAGGCGCAATGGCTGATGTACGAGATTATGGGCTCGAAGATGGGCCAAAGTCTGCGAACAGACCCCGGTCTCGTTAAGATGATGGCGAATATGGGGGAGTCCGGATTGTCACAGTACCCGGAGCTGACGAATGCGCCGGTGTACATCCGCGAAAGCTTGTTGTTCCCTTATTCGCGTGGATTCGTTTTTAACGCTCAGGTGATTGCGAAGTTGGGCAACGGTGGGTTCAGTGAGGTCTTCCGACGGCCTCCTTCTACGACCCAACAGATCCTCCATGTCGAGAAGTATTTCGACGATGTGAAGCCGGTTCCCGTGGTTTTGGAGTCTGCCCCGAAGACTCACAAGGTGCTGATTGAAGGGACGCTCGGAGAGTTTGATTGCATGGTGATGTTCAAGCAGTTCGGCGATCCCGCCACTTCGCTCGACCGGGCCGCGACCTGGCGCGGTGGGCAGTTTCGGGTCTCCGAACACAAAAAGACCAAGGAGCCGCTGCTCCAATACACGGTCGCTTTCAACAGTGCGGAGGCGGCGGCCGATTTCGCCGGGCTCCAAACTCAGCAAAAATCCGAATCACGAAACGTCGAGCAGCGGGCCGAGCGCGTCGTGATTTCGGTAGGGATGCGTTAATATGTTTTACATGAAGACCTCTGTGTTGTTGCTTGCTCTGACCTCGGTGCTTTCTGCTGCGGATCCGCGCCCTGCGCCGGAACTCGTCATCAAATCGGCCACCGGCCAGGAGCAGTTGCTCAGCAAATTTCGCGGCAAAGTTGTCGCCGTAGAATTCCTGCTGACTACCTGTCCTCACTGCCAAAAGGCCTCCCAAAACATGCAGAAGCTCTATAAAGAGCTTGGTCCGCAAGGCTTCCAGCCCGTCGGCATCGCCATCAATGAAATGGCGAATATGCTGATCTCCGACTACGCCAAGCAGTTTAACCTTACCTATCCGATTGGCCACTCGACTCGCGACGCCGCGATGCAGTTTCTTGCCCACCCGGTGATGATGAGCATGTTGATGCCGCAACTGGTCGTGATCGACCGCAAAGGAATCATCCGCCATCAATACCCTGGCGGCGATAAGTTCTTCGAGAACGAAGAGAAGAACCTGCGCGAGGTTCTTCTGCCACTGTTGAAGGCGAGTGGGGGTCAGGCACCTGCGGCACCCACCTCCGCCGCGCCGAAGAAGTCGACGGCAACTCCACCCGCCGCAAAGTCCGCGAAATAAACGCCGTCGTCATCGCCAACCCTTTCTCGCCGGAAAGTGAACCTCGTTCACTTCCCGGCGAAAAAGACAGATCTGGCGCGGTTGGCGATGCTCACCGAGAACCCAGCGTCGCCCGACGCCCAACCCAGTTGACGTCCAAGGGATCCCTACGAACTCGTATGATCGTGGACGATCTTCCAGCCTTGCTTCGTCTTCTTCAGCACCAGCGTGAACTGGCCCGTGGCATCACCCCCGCCCGCCGTGGTC
>JBKJLJ010000657.1:0-11760 GCA_046597015.1 Bryobacteraceae bacterium | reverse complement strand
ATGAACCTCCCCGCTCAGGACAAAATCCCCCTTCATGGAACCGCCCTCCAGTGCCGCGTCACCACCGAAGATGCCGCCAATGGCTTCGTCCCCGACTACGGCAAAATCCAAACCTATCGCTCCCCCGCCGGCTTCGGCATCCGCCTCGACGGAGCCAGCGCCTACGGCGGAGCCGTCATCACCCCGTTTTACGACTCGCTCCTCGTTAAGGTCACCGCCTGGGGCAGAGACTTCCCGGAAGCCTGCGCCCGCATGGATCGCGCTCTCCGCGAATTCCGCATGCGCGGCGTCAAAACCAACGTCCCGTTCCTTGAAAACGTCGTCAACCACCCCGAGTTCAAGGCCGGACGCATCAACACCTCGTTCCTAGCCAATACCCCCTCGCTCTTCCAGTTCTCGAAACGCAAAGACCGCGCCACCAAGTTACTCACTTACTTAGGCGAAGTTACCGTCAACGGCAACCCCGAAGTCAAAGGCAAGCGCATCCCGGACGAATGCCGCCCTGCCGTTCTCCCCCCCCATAACCCCCTCCCGCCGCCCCCCGGCACCCGCCAACGCCTCGACGAACTTGGCCCCGAAAAGTTTGCCGCCTGGATGCGGAAGGAAAAGCGCCTTCTCCTCACCGACACCACCTTCCGCGACGCGCACCAATCCCTGTTCGCCACCCGCGTCCGCACTTACGACATGCTGGCCATCGCCAACTATGTCGCGCATGAACTTCCCAATCTTTTCTCGCTCGAAATGTGGGGTGGCGCCACCTTCGACGTCTCCATGCGCTTCCTCCTCGAAGACCCCTGGCAGCGCCTCCGCCTCCTTCGCATCGCTGTCCCGAACATCTGCTTCCAGATGCTCCTCCGCGCCTCCAACGCCGTCGGCTATACCGCCTATCCCGATAACGTCGTGCGCGAATTTATAGCCGGCGCGGCCGAAAACGGCATTGATATCTTCCGCATCTTCGACTCCCTCAATTGGTTGCCGAACATGAAGGTCCCTATGGAGGCCGTCCGCAAAACCAACCGGCTCTGCGAAGGTGCCATCTGTTACACCGGCGATATCCTCGATCCCAAGCGCGATAAGTACCCTCTTACTTACTACGTCGAAATGGCAAAGGAGATGGAAAAGATGGGCGCCCACATCCTGGGCATTAAGGACATGGCCGGCTTATTGAAGCCCTACGCTGCCCAGAAACTCATCAAAACCCTCCGCGAGGAAGTAGGCATCCCCGTCCATTTCCACACTCACGACACGAGCGGCATCAACGCCTCCTCCATCCTCAAGGCTTCCGACGCCGGCGTCGACGCCGCCGACGCTGCTCTCGCCTCCATGTCGGGCACCACCTCCCAGCCGAACTTGAACTCACTGGTCGCCGCTCTCGAAAACACCCCGCGCGCAACCGGCCTGAATCTCGACGCCCTCAACCGCTGTTCCGACTACTGGGAAGCCGTCCGGCCCTTCTATATGCCCTTTGACAGCGGCCTCCGCGCCGGTACCGCCGAAGTCTACCTTCACGAAATGCCCGGCGGCCAGTTTACTAATTTGAAGGAACAGGCCGAAGGGATGGGCCTCGGACCTAAGTGGAACGAAATAGCCCGCACTTACTCCGAAGTCAACACGGCCTTTGGCGACATTGTCAAAGTAACTCCGTCTTCGAAGGTCGTCGGCGATATGGCCATCTTCCTGGTCTCTCACGGCCTCACCATGGCAGACATTGAAAAACTGGGCCCTAACCATACCGTAACCCTCCCGAACTCGGTCATCGACATGTTCGAAGGCTCCCTTGGCGAACCGCCTGGAGGCTGGCCGAAAAAGCTGACGAGCGTCATTCTAAAAGGCGGCAAACCTCGCAAAGGCCGACCTGGTGCGCTGCTCCCAGCCGTTGACTTCAAAGAAACCGAAGCCATCGTCGAAAAAAAGATCGGGCGCAAACCCTCCCGCACCGACGTCCTCAGCTACCTCATGTACCCCGAGGTCTTCGCCAAATTCGCCAAAAGCAACCAACAATACGGCGACCTGGAAGCGCTCCCCACCCCGCAGTTCTTTTACGGCATGAAGCGAGGCGAAGAAATCGCCGTCGAAATCGAACCCGGCAAAAGCCTGATTCTGAAGTTCCAAACCATGTCCGATCCCCATCCGGATGGCACCCGGACCGTCTTCTTCGACCTCAACGGCCAACCCCGCGAAGTCGTCGTCCGGGATCGTAGTCTGATCGCCGTCACCGCCTCACGGCCCAAGGCAGACCCCGCCAATTCCGGCCATGTCGGCGCTCCGATCCCCGGTGCCGTCTCCTCGGTCGCCGTTGAAGTTGGCCAAGTGATCGAGAAGGGCGAGCGCCTGCTCGTCATGGAAGCCATGAAAATGCAAACCACCGTCTACGCCCCGGTCGCCGGGAAGGTGACGCAGAAGTTGGTCACCGCCGGTCAGCAGGTCGATTCCAAAGACCTGCTCCTGGTCATCGAGTAGTCAATGATCCCAGCCTATCAGTTCGCTCGCCGCCTCGCGCTCACCGGAATGGCGGTCAGCGGACTGCTGGCGGTCCTCAAGATCATCGTCGGTACTCAAGCCCATTCCACCTCCGTCTTAGCTGACGGCTTCGAATCCGGTGCCGACGTGATCAGCAGCGGTCTCGTCTGGCTCGGCCTAACCGTGGCCTCCCGCCCGGCCGATGAGAACCATCCCTATGGCCACGGCCGCTTCGAAATCCTTACTGGCTTCGCCATGGGCTGCATTCTCGCCGCCACCGGTGTGGCTATCTGTTGGCGCAGTTGGGGCAAGGTCGGCGTCGCCGAACAACCGCCCGAAGCCTGGGCCCTGTGGGCCATCGTCATCTCGATCGCGGCCAAATCGGCCCTCTCGTGGTCCAAGCTCCATTTTGGGAAGAACCTCGGCAGCGCTTCCCTGCTCGCCGACGGTCAAAACGATTTCGTGGATATCCTCTCCGGCTCCGTCGCCCTCATCGCCCTCGGGCTCACCCTATATAATCCCGTTCGTTTCGCCGAAGCTGACCATCTGGGCGGCATTGCCGTCGGTATAATCGTAAGCTTCCTCGGTACCCAGGTTATCCGGGAAACCGCCATGCAATTGATGGACACGATGCCCGACGACGACAAACTGCGCGCCGTCCGCGACATCGCTCTCCAAGTCCCCGGAGCCCGCGCCGTCGAAAAGTGTTACGCCCGAAAAACCGGCCTGCAATATCATGTCGACCTCCATCTGCAAGTCGATTCCGACCTCAGCGTCCGGGACTCTCACCTCATCTCCGGTAAAGTCAAAACGGCCATCAAGCAGCAACTTCCTTGGGTACAGAATGTGCTCGTCCACGTCGAGCCGTGGGAAGACGACTAGGTCGCGCCGTCATTTTGCGCCGAAGTCGCCGTTTGCGGATGCTCCACAAACACCTCAATCGAAAGCTTGGCATAGTGACGCATCGCCAATGGCCGGAATCGTTCCAAAATCTCCCGCGCCTTCTGCTTACCCTCCTCTTCGTGAACCAGCACCGCTACCATCCCAGCCCCGCCGCGGGCCAGTTCTAAATCCAGATCCAAGTAAACCGCCTCCGTCCCCATCGATCGCGACACCGACTCCATAAACTGCGCCCACAACTCCTTATTCTCCCTATGCGACTCTACCAGCGAGACGTACTCCTCCGGCGAAAAGTCGATCACATCATCTGTTGGGAACCCGTTGGCCACCAGGGCGTCCTGCGCCTGCTTGGCCGCCTCATCATGGGCCATCACTGCGAGAATATAGTTCGTCGGATAAAGCATCCCAAACGACGACGCATTCCCGGAAAAGCGTTCAGTCAACTGGCTCATTAGAAAAAATCCCTCCTCTGGAAGAGCGATCCGGAGCCACAGTGGTTTCAAACGTTACACTAATTTCGAATGATCTCAGTGGATACGCAATTGAAACCGGCCGACCTTCGCAACGGCCTCACCACCCTGTGGCAGGCCTCGGCCGCAAAAATTAGAAACCTCGAATCCGCTTGGCGTCCCGAAAGCGGTGCCCCGGTCTTCACGATCAAAGGACAATACACGAGCCGCGGCTGGACCGAATGGACCCAAGGTTTTCAATTCGGCGCCCCGATTCTCCAGTTCGACGCGACCGGGGAAGCCGAATTCCTCCATCTCGGCCGCGAACGCACCCGCCGCTACATGGCCCCCCACATCACCCACACCGGCGTCCACGACCACGGTTTTAACAACGTCAGTGCTTACGGCAACCTCCTCCGCCTCATGCGCGAAGGCAGCATCCCCCACGACCCCTGGGAGGAGGAGTTCTATATCCTCGCTCTTCAATGTAGCGGGGCCGTCCAAGCCGCCCGTTGGAGTTCCACCGCCGACGGCAACGGCTACATCTACTCGTTCAACGGCCCCCATTCCCTCTTCGTCGATACCATGCGCACCCTCCGCGCTCTTTCGGTCTCCCATCGCCTCGGCCACGTTTTGATGGGGGAAAACGACCAGAGAATCTCCCTCCTTGACCGCATGATCCAGCATGCTCGCGTCACCGCCGAACACGTCGTCTTTTACGGCGAAGGGCGCGACGCTTACGATCTTTGCGGCCGCACCGCCCACGAGATCGTTTTCAATCGCAACGACGGCAACAAGCGCTGTCCGAACTCCCAACAGGGCTATTCCCCTTTCTCCACCTGGACTCGCGGTCTCGCCTGGGCCATGCTCGGCTACGCCGAACAGCTCGAATTCCTCGCAACCGAACCTGGCGATTTTGCCGCCGTCAAGGCGTTCATGGTCCGCGCCGCCCGCGCCACCAGCGACTTCTACCTCGAACACACCCCCACGGACGGCATTCCCTATTGGGACACTGGAGCCCCCGGCCTCGCCCAGATGGGACATTATCTGGACCGCCCCGCCGACCCCTTCAACGACCACGAGCCCGTCGACTCTTCCGCCGCCGCGATCGCCGCACAGGGCCTTCTTCGGATCGGCAAGTACCTCGACGACACTCGTTATTGGCAGGCCGGCCTCTCCACTGCCCGCACGCTCCTTGGGGAAACCTACCTCAGCACGGACCCCCACCACCAAGGCCTACTCCTCCACAGCGTCTACCATCGCCCGAACGGCTGGGACTACATCCCCGCCGGCCGCAAAGTCCCCTGCGGCGAAAGCTGCATGTGGGGCGACTACCACCTCCGGGAACTGGCTGTTTACCTGGGCCGGATCATCGACGCTAAGCCCTACCTAAACTTCTGGAGCTAACGAAAGCGCTCGATCATAAGAATATCGCTACTCCGGCTGTTCGTCATGCTGATCGCGAGTTCCCGCCCGTCCGGGGCGGCCGCGATCCCTAGGCCGGTGCCGGTCGGCAGTTCAGCCAACACTCGATCCTGCCGGGTCACTGCGTCCCAATAACGGACCTCTTTACGCTTTCGGCCAAAATAGTAGATCCCCGAACGCCCGACGCTGTACCTAAGGTTCATCCGCTCCACGACTTTCTCGGCGGCTCCTCCCGTCGCGGGACGCCGCCAAAGCACCGTCTCATATTGGTCGTCGCCCGTATAGTAGAGCCACTTCCCATCAGGCGATTCGAGGGGGGAGGACCCGCCGGTTGTCGTAACCTGTAGGGCCTGCCCGCCCTCGGGGGCAATCTTCCAGACTTCGTAGCGGCCTGTTCGGTTTGAACCGAAAAAGATCCATTTTCCGTCCTTCGACCACGACGCCCGGACATCGTCGAGTGGATCCTGCGTCAATCGACGCGGTGCCCCGGCCCCGTCCGCCGCGATCACGTAGACATCCCCGCTTCCCTCGGTATTCGAAGCGAAGGCGATCCGCTTCCCATCCGGCGACCAGGACATGGGACCGGTGATCGACCCGGCCAGCCGGGTCAACTGCCGCGGGTGGCTGCCGTTTCGTTCACAGATCCAGACGTTCGGGTAACCGGCCCGATTGGATATAAACGCCACCAGCGTTCCGTCCGGGGAGTACTCCGGCACTGCTTCCTGCCGCGAAGACAGGATCCACGCCGCGGCTGGTCCAGCGGCGACACCGTCCCCTTGCAGGGGCAATCGCCAGATGTCATCGTCGACTTCGAGGCGCTTGAACGCCAACCTTTGCTTAGAAATGGAATAGGACAACTCCATACCCTGCAACCCACCCAGGATTGGCACGGCTTCGGAGGATCCATCCGCCGGCACGCGAAAGATCTGCATCTCTCCCTGCCGGTATCCGTAAAACGCCAGTTCGCGATTGCTTAACCAAACGGGGCTGGCCGCGAAGTTCCCGCTCACGAGCGTCCGCACCTTACCGCG
This sequence comes from Bryobacteraceae bacterium, assembly GCA_046597015.1. Taxonomy (GTDB): domain Bacteria; phylum Acidobacteriota; class Terriglobia; order Bryobacterales; family Bryobacteraceae. The sequence continues at coordinate 5,495 of JBKJLJ010000657.1, read as the reverse complement.
CCCGAGATAAGCCTCGTCCAGTCCAACCGTGTAGATCCCGCCGCTACCCATCGCCCGAAATCGATGAAAAGCCAAGGTTTTGCCGTCGGGAGATACAGCCGGCCCCGAGTCCCCTAAAATACCGCTCTGCGGTTCCATCACGGGCACGCGCGTCCCGTCCATCGAATCCACCCGAAACAAGCGAAGCGGCCCCTCGGGATTCTCCCTGCTTGTGATCATCAGGTAGCGGCTATCCGGCGTCCAACCCAAATGCCGGGGAGGAACCTTCAGATTGCCCTGGGTCATGCCGGAGAATTCGCCCAGAGACATTTCGGCGCCTCCCTCCGCCGGAACCAGAATCACCTCGCCCAACTCGGAGCCGGTTTGGCGGACGAAAGCGATCCGCTTTCCATCGGGGGACCATGCGGGCCCAAAGTCCGTCGCCGGATGCGTGGTTAGCCGCTTGACCTCCGGGCTTTCAACGGCCTTCGTGAAGATATCGGCGTTTCCGGGGACAGAGTTCCAGGTGAATGCGAACCGGTTGCCGTCGGGAGAGAAAGCGGGATGGCTTTCGAACTCCGGAAAAGTGGTGAGCGGGACTGGCAGTTGGGCGGGGTTTGTGGCTTTCCTGCTGTCCAAAATGACGACGCCGAAAAGGCCGAAAAGAAGGGTGGTACCGGCCGCCGCTACGATCCACCAGGGAAACTTTCGAGCGGGAGCCGTTTCCACGGCCGAACTTTCGGAACGCCCTTTCCACCAAGCATCCAACTCATCGACGTAGGCGTAGACCGATCCCCGCTGCTCGTGGTTCAGTCGCAGCACCGGCAACCCTTCTTCCGCCTCCCAACGTTGCACAGTCCTCACGCTCCGGCCTAAGTGCCCGGCGATCAATTTCCACGAATCGAGTCTCTGACGTTGCGACATTAGGCGTCAAATAATATGTAACCGTACTTTACACCTTTTGGCGCTTGGAAAATCGCCGTTCCAGATTCACGATAGCTCACATGATTCGCCCAACCCTACTCACCGCCGGACTAGCACTTCTGCTAGCTCCTGGCCTCTTCAGCCAGTCGTTTACCACCCAGGATTTCCGGGGCACTTACGCCTTCTCCTTCGAGGGGAACCTAATCCGTACCACCACAGGCGTTCCGGTCCCGGTCACCGCGCTCGGCGTATTCACCTTGGATGGCCAAGGCAAAGTGACGAAGGCGGTCCGCATCCTCAACGCGGGCGGCCAGGTAATCCGGCAAACGTCCACCGGGACCTTCACCGTGAATCCGGACGGCACCGGAACCGCCACCTTCATCGTCCTGCCCGCCGAAGGCGAGCCACCGGTCTTTCCGCCAACGAGAGAGGTGTTCCATTTCGTCTTCAGCAACGCGCGGGCCGGTCGCGGTATGGGCGCGTCCATCGTTGCCGCGAATGGCCAGGATATCGGCTTGGTACCCGTAATCCGGGCCGAGTTCGTCCGGCAGGACGTTCCGTAACCTGTAAAGCCGGGGCCAGGGCTGCGGCGAATGCCGCGCCCGGGCCTTACACGCTAACTTGCCCCTTGCAACGCCCCCCGGACGGCGGACAAAAATTGGGCCTCCTCCGCACTCACCTTCTCCCCTCCGATCCCCAGAAAGCTTCCCTCGCTTCCGGCATTCGCCACTGAATCCGCAAATCCCAACACCCACCCCCGATACGTCTCCAACTCCTCCGGCGCCTTCACCCGCAATGCCGCCACCGCCTCGTGCAGCCACCCGATCACCTTGGCTTGCAGCGCGACCCGAGGCTCCGTCCCCACCTCCCAAACCGCCGCCACTCTTACCCGCATCGCCCCCATCGCTTCCGGTGTGCACATCGCCCGAATCAATTCGCTCGCATGCTCCGCCCCCGCCGCCGCCGTCCGCCCAGCCACTAGCATCTCCTTCATCGACCCCACCAGCCCGCTGCTGCCCACCAGCATCATAGCCAGCCCGGCCCCATGGGCGGCATCACGGATCGCCGCCCACTCGTTCTCTGCAAAATCCTCAGCGTTCGCCATGGGTCACTTCTTATCGTAACCGGGCAGCTTCCGCGCCCAGATATTCCGGAAGCGCACAAACTCATTATGGTCCTGCAAGCCCAACGGCTCCTCCGCCGCATGCGCCTTAAACGGAGCATTGATCCGGTGCGCCATCGGCCCTGTTACCTCTTTCCGATGCTGCACCAGGACGCCGTTGAAAATCACCGTTACATACGGCGGCTTCATCAAAATATCGCCCTCAAACTTCGGCGCTTCCCAAATGATGTCGTACGCGTTCCATTCGCCCGGCTTCCGAATCGGATTCACCATCGGCGGCCATTGCCCGTAAATTGCTCCCGCCTGCCCATCCGCATAAGTCGGGTCCCCAAAGCTATCGAGCACCTGAATCTCATACCGGTTCATGATGAGCACGCCGCTGTTGCCCCGGTTCTGGCCCAGCTTCGTATTCCCCGGCAACTGCATATACTCGATATGCAACTGCATATCGCCGAACTTATCCTTCGTCACCGCGTCGCCCGCACCGGGCACAATCTCCATGTAGCCGTTCTCCACCTTCCACGGCTGCGGCGCTTTTCCGCGCTTGCCCAAAAAAGTCCAGTGCGACAGATCCTTGCCGTCGAAAAGAATCACGGCATCCGAAGGCGCGTCGCCCAACTTTGCGGCCGGCGTCACTACCGGCGGCTTCGGCCGGTCGGCGTCATGCACCTTCCACTGCTGCCCCGGAATCACCGGGGTATCCGTGTATCCGGTCACCGCCCCATTGGGCTTCTGCGCGCTCGCCAGCGCGGCCAAAACTGCGAAGGTCGCCAAGAACTTCTTCATGATCCGCTAGCTTATCAGACAATGTTGAGTATGGAGAACATCGAGATCGCCAAGCTCCTCAGCGAAACCGCCGACCTGATGGAGATCGCCGCCGAAGACGGCTTCCGCATACGCAGCTACCGCAACGCCGCCGCCGTCATCGAAGGCTATAGTGAGCGCCTCGCCACCCTGCGCGCGGACCCCGCCCGCAAGCTCACCGACATCCCCGGCATCGGCAAAGGCATCGCCGCCGTCATCGACGAAATCGAAACGCGCGGCTCCTTCGACCGCCGCGACGAACTCCTCGAACGCTACCCCCCCACCGCCCTCGAAATGCTCCACATCCACGGCCTGGGACCCAAAACAATCGCCGTCCTCATCGAGGCCCTGCGCATTACCACCCTCGAAGATCTGGAACGCGCCTGTAAGGAAGGAAAGATCCGTACCCTCCCTCGCCTCGGTGCCAAACACGAGGAAAAAATCCTCCGCGGCATCGAGCAGTACCGCCGCAGCGCCGGCCGCTATCTGCTCAACTTTGCCGACGCTATGGCTGCCGAACTCACGGCCTACCTCGCTGCCACCCCCGGCGTGGACGCCGTCACTCCCGCCGGTAGCTTCCGCCGCGGCAAAGAAACCGTCGGCGACCTCGACCTTCTCGTCACCGGTCCCGGCGCCCAAGCCGCGCTGGACCGCTTCGTCGCCCACCCCAAGGTCAGCGAGGTCCTCGGCCACGGCGAAAACAAAGCCAGCGCACGCGTTGGCCTCGAAGGTCTCCAGGTCGATGTCCGCGCCCTCCCCGCCGAAAGCTTCGGCGCGGCCATGCAGTACTTCACGGGGTCGAAGGAACATAACGTCGCCCTCCGCCAACGCGCCCTGAAACTCGGCTACTCGCTCAACGAATACGGCCTTTTCCGCCTGGATGACGAATCCCGCGTCGCCGGCGCGACCGAAGACGAAATTTATTCCGCCCTCGGCCTGCCCTTCATTCCCCCCGAAATGCGCGAAAACCAGGGCGAGTTCGATGCGCCCATCCCCACGCTCCTGGAACTCGCCGATATCCGCGGCGACATCCACATGCACACCCGCGAAAGCGATGGCCGCGCCACCCTCGAAGAAATGGCCGCCTCCGCCCTCGCCCTTGGCCGCGAATATATCGCCATCACCGACCACTCGAAAGCCCTCGCCATGGCCAACGGTCTCGACGAAAAAAGGGTCCTCGATTTCGCCGCCCGCGTCCGTGCTCTCGACCAGGAAGCGCTCGGCATCCGCGTCCTCAGCGGCATCGAATGCGATATCCTCCGCGACGGTCGCATGGATCTCGACGACGAAGCCCTCGCCTCCCTCGATTTCGTCGTTGCCAGTGTGCATAGCTACATGAACCTCTCCCGCGAGGAGATGACCGAACGCTACCTCCGCTGCCTGGAAAACCCTTACGTGAAGACCATCGGCCATCCCACCGGACGCGTTCTGCTGCACCGGGAAGCCTTCTTCTACGACTTTGAAACCGTCGCCGTCGCCGCCGCCAAACGCGGCGTCGCCATGGAAATCAACGCGAGCCCCGAACGCTTAGACCTCCACGCGACGCTCATCCGCATCGCTAAATCAAAAGGCGTCCGCTTCACTATTTCTACCGACGCCCACCACCCCAAGCACTTGGAGAACATGAAATACGGCGTGAAAATGGCCCGTCGCGGCTGGTTGACGAAAAACGACGTCCTCAATACCCTGCCCTATAAAGAGTTCATACAAACATGGGAAAAATGAAAATCACCAGCAGCAAAGAGCTGCTCCGCACCCCCATCTTTTGGGTCACCGAAGATACCGCCATCGATCCCGAGGGCTTCGAAATCAAACGCGCCATCATCCAGCACATCGGCAGCGCCGTCGTCATGCCGGTCGATGACCAGGGCCGCATTCTCCTCGCCAAACAGTACCGGCTCCCGGCCTCGGCCTATCTGTGGGAAATCCCCGCTGGCCGGATGGACGAAGGCGAAACCCCGCTCCAAGCCGCGAAACGCGAACTTCGCGAAGAGACTGGGTATACCGCCAAAAAGTGGAAGAAGCTCTTCAGCCTCTATATGAGCCCCGGCTTCCTGGCCGAAAAGATGAATATCTTTGTCGCGACGGAGTTGAAAGCCGGGCCCACGCAATTCATGGACGATGAACGCATCGAATCGAAATGGTTCACCGCTGCCGAGGTCGACGCGATGATTCAGTCCGGCAAAATCATTGACGGAAAAACCATCGCCGCCTTCCTCGCCTGGCAGCGTTATCAGTAACTAATCAGTAATCGGTGGGGGCAGAAAGTCATAGTCGAGAATCATCTTCTCGGTTAACGCCACTTTCAGCTCCCGCTCCACCTTGGCCAACTCCGGCTTGCCTGCTAAGTTAGTCAACTCCCACGGGTCGGCGTCCAAGTCATAAAGTTCAATCACCCGCCGCTTGCCGAAATATGCTTGTTCATGCTCCGGCTTCAGCTTCCCTGCCTTGTGGGCCGCAGTAATCTCTTTCCAACCCGGCCCGCCTGCCGAATCCACCGGCTGATACTCCATCTGCGGAGTGCAGTTGTAGATCAACTTGTACTGTTTCGACCGCACACAACGGGATAGGTCGAACGTCGATGCTTTCGTCGTCTCCGTAAACGGAGCGTTCCCATGGTGCAAACGCGCCGCAAAGATGTACTGCCTGGGCCCCGCCGCCGCCC
>JBKJLJ010000520.1:0-4424 GCA_046597015.1 Bryobacteraceae bacterium | reverse complement strand
TTCTCGGCCGCGAACTCCCGCGTGATCATGATCGAATCCGGCTGCGCCAAAAACACGAGCGGGTCTTCGATGAAAGAGTCGTCCCCGGACTCCAGCGCATAATCCCGCAGGCTGCGGTCGCCCGTCATATCCACGGCCAGAATTAAAATGTTGGCCTGCGATTTCGTTTGCGGATTCATCACCGCCTCAATCACCGGCACCGCTACCCGCACCTCGGGCACATTTTGAACCCGTTCAAGAACGTCCTCTTCGAACCCCGCCTCGCCCGCCGAAATCTGCAGCTGCGTCGCCCCCGCAATCCGGTCCACCGTCTGCGTAAACGCCGTCAACACGCTTTGGTTCGCCGTATGCATCCCGACAAACACCGCCACGCCCAACACGATCCCCGCAATCGTCAGCAGGCTCCGCAGCAGATGCTTCCGCGTGTACTGCCAACTAATCAGCCGTAGCAGAATCACGCCGTCACGTCCTGCACCACCACCCCGTCCTTCAACGCAATCCGTCGCCCACAGCTATCCGCCACGCCTTTGTCGTGCGTCACAATCAGCACTGTCGTCTGAAACCGCGTATGCAGATCGCGGATCAACCCCAGAATCTCCGCCCCCGTAATGGAATCCAAATTCCCCGTTGGCTCATCGGCCAGCAAGATCGGCGGATACACCGATAGCGCCCGCGCTATCGCCACCCGCTGCCGCTCGCCCCCCGATAGCTCTTCCGGTAGATGGTCCAGTCGCTTGCTGAGCCCCACCAGATTCAAAAGCTCATTAGCCCGCTCGCTAATCTTCGCCGTAGACCACCCGCGCAGATGCAGCGGCAGCGACACGTTCTCCAAGCAATTCAACGTCGGCAGTAAATTAAAAAACTGAAAAATAAACCCGATTTTGTCCCGCCGCAACTTCGTCAGCGCGTCATCGGTCAGGCCGCCCAGCAACTCCCCATCCAGCTTGATTTCCCCCGCGGATGGTCGGTCCAACCCCCCGATCAAATTCAACAACGTAGATTTTCCCGACCCCGACGGCCCCATTAACGAAACCATCTCCCCCTTGCGAATGTGCAGATTCACCGAATCGAGCGCGGTCACCTGCTTCTTTCCGTCGAACCGCTTGGACACACCGGAGATGTCAATCATAATCTTTGATTTACTGGACCTAACTCTTCATGATGACATGAAGGTTTCGCCCGGCTCATAATGAAGTACGCGTGAACTGGAACTATAAAGGGCTAGAAGCCCTCGCCGTCTTTTCTATCTCGACCCTGGTCTGCCTCGTCGTCCGCTGGTGGATCTTGCGCAGCCTCGACCGCGCCAATAGCGGTCCGGACTCCTTCCCCCAGGTCGTCCGCCAATATCTCAAGACCCCCTCCCTGCTTTGGGTTCTATCGGGTTCTCTCGAACTCGGCCTCAGCGTCTTCGATCTTGAAGCTCGCTGGCAGCGCCTCATCGAAAACGTTGTCGTCGCTTTCGTCATCTTCAGCATGGCGCTCATGCTCAACGCCATGGTGCAGCGCGGCATCTCCCGCCTGCCGTTCGCGATGGCCGGCCTCTCCCGGACGCTTACCCGCCTATTCGTCTTCGGCGTCGGCCTGCTCATCCTCCTGCGCATCTGGGGCGTCTCCATCACCCCGGTCCTCACCGCCCTCGGCGTCGGCGGCCTCGCGGTGGCGCTGGCCCTGCAGGATACCCTGAGCAACATCTTCGCCGGCGTCCACCTCCTCGTCGAAGCCCCCATCACCGTCGGCAACTACGTCCGCATCAGCGCCGACGAGGAAGGCACCGTCATCGACATCGGCTGGCGCACCACCCGCATCCAAACTGGCTCCAATTCCACCATCATCGTCCCGAATAAAACCATCACGAACGGCATCATCCTGAACTACGACCTCCCCGACCCCCGCGTCGGCACCTTCGTCCCCATCCTCGTTGCCCACCACGCCGACCTCGCCCTGGTCGAACAAATCTGCCTCGACGTCTCCAGCACCATCCCCGGCATCCTCCCCGACGCCCCGCCGCTCCTCCTCCCCGACCCCGGCATCACTCCCACCCATCTCCAGTTCAAGTTCGCCTTCCAGGTGGAACGTCAACTCGGTTCTGGTCTCGTCAAAGCCCAACTCTTCAAGGCTATCCTCGCCCGCTTCCAAGCCGAAAATATCCCTCTTCCGGAGCGACCCAACCGCTAATGCGTATCGGAATCGACGCCGGAGGCACCTTTACAGACTTTGTCATCCAGCATGACGACGGCCGCCTCGAAAGCTTCAAGCTCCCATCCAACCCCCGCAACCCCGCTGCCGTCATCCTGGCCGGCATCGGGGGCCGCGAGGTTGAAGTCATCCACGGCTCCACCGTCGCCACCAACGCCCTGCTCGAGCGCAAAGGTGCCCGTACCGCCTTCGTCACCACCGCCGGCTTTGAGGACCTGCTCTTCATTGGCCGCCAGAATCGCGCCGAACTTTATAACCTCTCGCCCGCTCCCCGCCACTTCCTCGTCGCCGATGCCGATTGCTACGGCGTCCGCGAACGCGCCCACGCCGACGGCACCGTCGCGCTCGTCCCCTCCTCGACTGAACTCAAGCGTCTCCGCCTCGCCCTCCGCCGCAGCGGCGTCAAGAGTGTCGCCATCTGCTTCCTCCACGGCTGGCAAGTCACCGCCAACGAACGCCTCGTCGCCGACGCCCTTGCCGGCGAATTTTTCCTCTCTGTTTCCCATCAAGTCGCTCCCGAGTTCCGCGAATACGAACGCGCCGCCACCACCGTCGTCAACGCCTACGTCGGCCCTCTCATGGATTCCTACCTCGGCGCTATCGGCCGACCCGTTCAGATTATGCAATCGAACGGCGGCCTCATCTCCGCCGATGAAGCTCGGCACCACCCCGTCCGGACCATCCTTTCCGGCCCGGCCGGTGGTGTCATCGGGGCCGTCGGAGCGGCCAAGGCCTCCGGCATCACGCGCATCCTCGGCTTCGATATGGGCGGTACCTCCACCGACGTCTCCCTCGCCGAAGGCACGCCCCGCATGACCGTCGAAGCCTACGTCGACGGCCTCCCCCTCCGCGTCCCCATGCTCGATATCCACACCGTCGGCGCGGGCGGCGGCTCCCTCGCCCGGATCGACGAAGGCGGTCTCCTCCGCGTCGGCCCCGAAAGCGCCGGTGCCGACCCCGGCCCCGCCTGCTACGGCCGCGGCCTCCTCCCCACCGTCACCGACGCACAAGTCGTCCTCGGCCGCATCGCCCCCGACCAACTCGCCGGCGGCTCTCTGCCCATCGATCCGGCCCGCGCTGCGGGTGCGGTGGCCTCCCTCGGCCTCGGTCTCGAAACCGGAGCGGCTGGCATTATCCGCGTCGCCAACGCCAGTATGGAACGCGCTATTCGCGCCGTCAGCGTCGAACGGGGCTACGACCCGAGGGCCTTCACCCTCCTCGCCTTTGGTGGATGCGGAGGCCTCCACGCCTGTGAGATCGCGGCATCCTTAGGGATTACCCAAGTTCTCGTCCCCCAATTCGCCGGTGCCCTTTCGGCCCTCGGCATGCTCCTCGCCGACAACGTCCGCGCCGCCGCCGCCGGCGTCCTCGGCCGCACCGACTACGAAGCCGCCTTCGCCACCCTGGAAGCCCAAGCCGGCCCCGGAAAACTCGAACGCTACGCCGACGTCCGCTATGCCGGCCAAAGCTACGAACTGACCATTCCCTGGTCCAAACGCCTGCCGCAAGCCTTCGCCGCCGCCCACGAAAAAATGTATGGCTATCAGATCCCCGGCCGGCAAATCGAAGTCGTCACCGTCCGCGTCCGCTCCATTGTCAAGGTGAAGCCTCCCAAACTCCGCCACCCTGGCCGCGAAATCGCCCAGCCCACCGCCCGACCCGTTTGGGTTGAAGGGAAAGTCCGCTCCGTGCCCACCTGGCGGCGGAATCAAATCAGCCTCGAGCCTACGGCCGGCCCCGCCCTAGTCCTCGACTACGGTTCGACTACGTTTATTCCGCCCAACTGGCGCTTTCGCACCGACCAAGCCGGTGGCCTGCTTATTGCAGCGGACCGTTAGAGCCCGGCTTCGGCTCTAGATGAATCTCACCAAACGTCTGCTCATACTGGCGAACGTTATCCTGCAATACATTCATCAGAGCTTTCGCCTGCTGAGGGCTCAGATAAACGCCCTGGAAATTCTGGATGTGCACCGCATCCGGCGCGTTCTGCGTCGCAATGCCGAACATCAACAGAAAGTCCCAAAGGTTGGGCCGAATCTGCACACTATTCGCATAACCTTCCCGATAGTCAGGCCCGTTCACCAACGAAATCTTCGGGCCGGACACAGGGTGCATAAGGAAATAAATGGCGGAGACGACGGGGCTCGAACCCGCGACCTCCGACGTGACAGGCCGGCGCTCTAACCAACTGAGCTACGTCTCCGCGAGGTCAGTCACCAGACTAGCAA
>JBKJLJ010000396.1:0-9208 GCA_046597015.1 Bryobacteraceae bacterium | reverse complement strand
TCGTGATGCTGAGCGTTCCCGATCGCTAGCGACGACTGCAGCGCCAGGCCTTCCAAAAAGTCCAACTCCTCCAGGGACAGTTCACTCTGCCGATAAACCACCAGATGCCCCACCGTCTCCCCCCGCTCCCCGGGCATCGGTGCGCTCGAGTATCCGCGAAGCTCGGCCACTTCTGTCCACCGGCTCCAGTCATCCGGTACCCTGCCATACAGGTTCTGGCGCGGTTCGAGATCCGCGGCGTTCGAAGCAAAAAAAGCACCTTCGGCTTCCAACTCCTTCGCCGCAATCTCCAACACAGCCTCCAGAACATCATCGAGTTTGATCGTCGAGTGCACACGACGCGAAGCCTCGAGCAGTCCCTGTACCCGCGCCAGCTTTTGCTGCAGAAGGATGGTTTCGTCGTGCGCTCTGGCCGATGGCATCTGTGCATTATCTCCTAAACCCAAAAATAGAAACGACTGCCGCTTCTGCGTCAATATCAAATCCAGTTCCTGATGACACTGCAATCCGCTTGCCGATTGAAATCGCCTTTATTTCTCGCCTCCGAGGCACTTGCTATGGAAGGTAGTGGATAATTAACGGGAACCAAAAAGATAATGACCGCAGCCCCCACCCAGTCGCAACTGCTCGTCAAAGCTTCCGTCCTGGTTTTTCTTTTCAGGGCCATGGCTGGCGCACGCACCGCCGCCCAGCGGGATCATGTCTCCACGCAACTGCTCAGCCTTCTTAAGGAATTTGTCCCTTTCGAGTCGGGCTCCGTCCTGCTCGCCCGCCAACCAGAAGAGCTCGCAGCTCAGGTCCACAACCCGGTCGTCTGGGCCCATCTGCGAGATGAGGGGCCGCTCGAATCCGCAGCCCTCACCGCTGTCCCCATCTACGCCAATGGGCAGTTGCACGGCGCTCTGCTCTTACACCACGCCCCCGAGGGCATCCTCGATACCCTCAGTGCCGTCACCAGCCTCGCCTCCGTCTCGATTGAAAGTGTGTTTGAAATCGAGAAACTAAGGGACGACTGCGCCGCTCTCGAACATCGTTTTCTTGGCAACGGCGGAATCCTCGGCCGCAGCCCCGCGATCCTCCGTCTGCTCGACTGGATCGAAAAGCTTGCCCCTCGGGAGACCACCGTTCTGATTCAAGGCGAAAGCGGCACCGGCAAGGAACTCGTGGCGCGGCTGTTGCACCGCGGTAGTCCTCGCGCGAATGCGCCGTTCGTCGCCATCAACTGCGCTGCCATCGCTGAAACTCTGCTCGAAAGCGAGTTATTCGGCCATGAGAAGGGCGCCTTTACCGGCGCGGCCCTGCTGAAAAAGGGCAAAATCGAGCTCGCCCAGGGAGGCACGCTCTTTCTCGACGAGGTCGGCGAACTGGCGTTGCCGCTGCAGGCCAAGCTCTTGCGCGTCCTCCAGGAACGGGAGTTGGAACGGGTCGGCGCCACCCGTTCCCTCAAGGTCGACATTCGAGTGATTGCCGCCACCAATCGCGATCTGGCCGGGCAAGTGCGAGCAGGAGCGTTCCGCGCTGACCTCTTTCATCGGTTAAATGTCGTGTCGCTCCGCACCCCGCTCCTGCGCGAGCGGAAGGAGGAGATCCCCCTGTTGGCCGAACATTTCCTGCGTGTGATTGGAGAGCGATGCGGCCGCCCCTCGTTGACCCTATCCCCCGCCGGCCTTCGGTGCCTCGAGGTCTACGACTGGCCGGGCAATGTGCGGGAACTCGAAAACGCAATCGAGCACGCCATCGTCCTGAGCGACCGCAGCGTCCTCCTCCCCGCCGATCTACCCGAGTCGGTTTGTGACGCCGCGCCGGCCGAAGATCTGGGAGTCTTCCACGCTTCCGTGACCGACGCCAAGCGTGAAAGCATTATGCGCGCCTACCAGCAAGGCGGCGACTACAAGGGGGCGGCCAGGATCCTCGGTCTGCATCCCACCTACCTTCTGCGTCTTGTCCGGAATCTCGGCCTGAAGGACTTGGTGAAAAAGTAACATGGCTCTGGCTTGGTCGATCGTTACGGCGGAGCATCTCTTGCGCATCCGCCTGTCCGGGCGGCTCACTCTGGGTCCGCAACTGCTCAAATTCAGCCGCGAAGTGGAAAGTTGCCTCTCTACCCATGGCGGCCAGTGCGTGCTGCTGGACATGGAAGAGGTTGTGGAAATTGATAGTTCAGGGTTGGGCGAGCTAGTGATCATTTACACACTGGCGAGCCAGGGTGGAAACTCCTTGGGCTTGCTCCGGCTGAAGGAACGAGTCGGCCGGCTTTTGGAAATCACCAAGTTATCTGGCTTGCTCCCCCAATTCAAGTTCGAAACAGAAGCCCTGGAGTGGATCCGTGCCAAACAACCAAGCACCCGCGGCGGACTTTACCGGATCCCCCATGGGTCGCCGCCAGAAGCCAACTAATTTTCCCACCGCCCCCGCTTTAAGCGAGTGGAGCAACCCAGGCTACCGGACCATCAGCGTTGGGCCAAACGGAGTGTTGAAGCGGCCTATGCGAAGCGTGATCGGCTGAACGCCGGACGGTGCCGAAGCCGGGATGCGGAGATTCACTTGCGCCACCCCGGCCACCAATCCCGGTGCCCCGCCGGCATAGAGTACTTCGGCCTCCACGCCGCCGATCCAAGCCCGCACCGGAGCCAGAACCCTCGGCAGTTCCCCTTCGACGATGCGGCCATACAGTTCAGGGCGGGTAGTGGCACCTTCCCCGGTCACCAGCAGGCTGACCACCGAGCCATCCCTCCAACTAGCGGCCCGGCCATCTGGGAACGTGAAGATCGCCGGAGCCGTTTCGGCCACGGGCACCGTGACGTTGAGGCCCTCCACCGTAATCGCAACCGATCCGTTCACCCCATACGGAACGATGGCATTGATCTGCGTGGGGGAAACATAAAGCAGAGCAGCGTTGACGGAGCCGATGCGGACCGTCGGAGAAGCTCCGAATCCCGTGCCATAGATGGAGATAATCTGGCCCGGGGAGACCGGCCCAGCCTCTCCGCTGGCGGCGTTGCGGATCGCATCGGAAGTGGCAGTCGGGCGCACCTGCCCAGAGTCTTCGGTGCGCTGTAGGCCCGAAACATCCACGGCCTCCAGGTCCGAACCCTTCACGGTCAGCAGTTCGCGCAGGCGATCGTTCTGCCAGCGGTCGTCCGGCGCCCCGCTGATGTACCAACTGGAACCATTGTCGGCTAGAATCATGCCGTACCGTTGCAGGGCCCGGAGGATCACCTGGGTTTGCGCCGAAAAGCGGCGCATGTCGAAGTCCGCCCGGAGGCGGAACCACGCACCCATCGGCGGATACTTCGGATCCGTCAGTCGGGAGGCAAAATGGCGGGCAGGCCAGAGGAACGTCCGCTGGGTTTGCGGCACCGTAAAGCGAAGGGCGTGCCGGATCTCTCCCGCGGCCACTTCTTCATAACGAGCCAGGCCGGGTAGGATGGGCAGGCCTGCCGCGTCGGCGGAGGTCCAACCCTTGGGCCGCAGAGCATAGGAATTGAAATCAAAGATCGCGCCGGAGCCTGCCCGCCAACTGCCATCGGCGTTGCGGTAGGAAGAGAAGACTTCGTAGAGCAAGCAACGGTCCTCGTCGAGCGCGATGACGTGCCGGTCCCCCGTGCTGGCCGGGCCGCCTTCAATGGGGATATCGGGCGGTAGGGGATATGGCCCGGGGTCACTTTCGTCGGCGTATTCGAAGCTGATGGGGACCCTGGGTTGCGTCCCGGGGACAGTCACCCAAGGGATGCCGATGGGTGCTCCTTGGAACAGACCCGCTCCGAAATCCGCCCGCAGAGTCCGGTCTGGTCCAACGGTGGCGATCCAAGCGTCCGACTGCGGGTGTACCGGTAAGCGGTCCACTCGCGTGTTCCAAATGTGGTCCGCCGCAAAGAACGGGCATCCGGCTGCGAGCAGAAGCAGTGTGGCGAGCATCCTGTAAGCTTACAGGCTACGACAGGTGGATATCGCCCACGAGATCCGGCTATTCGATCTCCACCGCATTGCTCCTGCAAGGGGAACTCCAGGAGGATTTCGATGTCCTCCACGCTGAAATCGAAAAGAGCTTTGCCCCTGCCACTGGCGAAGAGAACCTGCTCGCCTCCCAGCTGACCGAGGCCCTCTGGCGGCTCAAGCGCGCCCGTCGTGTCGAAGCCAAAGCCTTTGACGTTTTGATGCCGGACACCGCCGTCCAATACACCGAACCGGGAATCGACGAATCCGCACCGACCCCCGAATTCCATATGGCCTGCCCGTTCTGGGCGGAATCCAACGTCAAGGCGCTGAACTGTCTCCAACGATACACGACCGCTGCCGAACGGAACTATCGGCAAGCTCTGAAAGCGCTCCAGCAGGCCCAACAACTTCTCCGCAGCTTGCCAGCCCCGGCACCCGTAGAAGAAAAAGCCATGGCCGCTTCGGCCGGCCGCGCCCTCCCCGAAATTGGCTTCGAATCGAAATTCGTTCCCGCCGTCCCCGTCAGTGCCCCGGCTTACAATAACCGCTGCTGACCCGGCTTCGTTTCGTAAATCTCCGCCGCCTTCGAACCGTCTTCTCCTCTTTGAATATCGAAACTCTACCCGGTGCGCTCGAAGTGTGTTTGCCGATAGACTTGCAATCCTATCCCAAACGTAGTTAACTATAGTTAAGTCAAGCGAGCGAATCTATGTTTACTTCATCCTCGCGATCTTTGGAAGAAATTCACGGTTCTGTCCCCACCGCCGCCGGATCCTCCTGGAAGCGCCTCCTCGCATTCGGTGGACCCGCTTACCTCGTCAGCGTCGGCTACATGGACCCCGGAAATTGGGCCACTGACATCGAAGGCGGAGCCCGCTTCGGATACCAACTCCTCTGGGTTCTCGTTCTGTCGAACCTCATGGCGATCCTGCTCCAGACCCTCTCGGCCCGCCTCGGCATCGTCACCCGTCGAGACCTCGCTCAAGCCTGCCGGGATGCCTATCCCCGCCCCGTCGCCGGTGCCCTCTGGCTCCTGTGCGAAATCGCGATCGCCGCCTGCGACCTCGCCGAGATCCTCGGCGCCGCCATCGCCCTCCAACTCCTCTTTCGCCTCCCTCTCCTTTGGGGAGTCCTCCTGACCGCCGTCGATACGTTCTTTATCCTTTTTTTACTACAACTTGGCGTCAAACGCTTCGAGTCCGTCATCCGTTGGATCATCGGCGTCGTAGGAGTTTGTTTCTTAGTTGAACTATGGCTCGCTAAGCCATTGTTCGGAGAGATGTTAAGTGGCCTTGTACCCACGATGACGGCCGAAAGCCTCTACGTAGCCGTCGGCATCCTCGGGGCCACGGTAATGCCTCATAATCTGTATCTGCACTCGGCCCTTGTCCAAACCCGCGAAATCGACGATACCTCGGCCGGAATACGCCAGGCCTGCCGTTATAACTTCTTTGATTCCATCATCGCCCTCAATGCGGCCTTATTCATCAACGTCGCCATTCTCGTCCTCGCCGCCACCGTCTTTTTCAAGCGCCACATCCTCGTCACAGAGATCCAGCAAGCCCACGTCCTCCTGGCCCCGCTGCTCGGAACCTCCGCCGCCAGTGTCCTCTTCGGGGTCGCTCTACTCCTCGCTGGGCAATCGTCAACGCTGACTGGAACCCTTGCCGGTCAAGTAGTTATGGAGGGTTTCCTCAACGTTCGCATGCAGCCTTGGATCCGCCGAGCTCTCACTCGCGGCCTCGCACTCATCCCTGCTGTCCTCACCATCGTTCTCGCCGGCGAAGGCCAAGTCTATCAACTCCTCATCTTCAGCCAAGTTGTGCTCTCCCTCCAGTTACCGTTCGCTGTCGTCCCTCTCGTTCGCTTCACCGGCGACCGCCAGCGTATGGGCGAATTCGTCAGTCCCCTCTGGTTGAAGGCGCTCGCCCTTATTGTTTCTGCTCTCATCATTGGCTTGAACTGTTGGCTCGTAAGCCGATATATAAATAACTATTTAATAATCCCAATTCTTGTGCTCGCTGCGCTGCTCGGTTACCTGCTTGTCGAACCTTGGCTCGGCACCCGCGCTCCCCTCGTCCGGCCCGCGATGCCCCTCGAGCCTCTGCCTGCCCTCGACCTTCCGCGCTATGAGCGCATCCTGGTCCCCCTCGATCATTCGGTTAAGGATGCCATTGCCCTCCGTCACGCCGCCGCCTTCGCCCGTCAGCATGGGGCCCGCCTCCTTCTCGTTCACGTCGAAGACGGTGCCACGAGTCGCGTCTATGGCTCCCTCTCCTCCACCGCTGAAGTCGAAGCCGGGCGCAGTTATCTCACGAGCGTCGTCAAAGCCCTGGAGAAGGAATCGATTGAGTGCCAGTTGTTGATCTATCACTCCAATCGTGCGGCCGACGAAATCATCCGCGCCGCCCGGCAATACCAAGTCGATCTCATCGTTATGGCCTCCCACGGCCACGGCAAGTTCGGCGATCTCATCTATGGCGAAACCATCGAACGGGTCCGCCACGCCGTCCCGGTACCTCTTCTCGTGGTCCAATAAACCCACCGCCTGTGTCCAGGAAACCCAATAAAATGGGGGCATTCGCTTCAACCGATTGAAAACAAAACGAAGACCGAGTGGCACCCCGAATGCATCCCTTTGAGTAGTGAACCGGCTCCTCATTACCCTTGCTCTATTGGCCGTCGCCCTTCCCGGCGCGACACTCCAAAAGCTATCGTTTGAGGAAATGGTCTCCAAGGCCACCGCCATCGTCCGCGCTAAAATCGGCCCGGCCACCGGTCGCCAGCACGGCGCCTTAGTCTATTCGCATCATCGGATCTCTATCGTGGAGACGTGGAAAGGCAATCTTGGGGTCTCTGCTGACGTAGTCGTTCCCGGCGGACAGGTCGGTCGCCTCCAGCAAACCGTCGCCGGGGCCCCCGTGCTCCGGTCCGGCGATGAACTAGTTCTCTTCCTGTGGACCTCACCTTCCGGGCTTACGCATGTCATCGGCCTTTCCCAAGGCGTCTTCCAGTTGGAAAGAGACGCCGCCGGTGCTGTCACCCTCAATCGCGGCCCCCTTGCCGCCAGCCTCGTTACCGCCTCCGGACGCCCGACGTCCGATGACGGCATGAAGATGGGCCTGTCCGAGTTCCAGTCCCGCGTCTCCAGCGCCCTGGGGAAAAGTCGGTGACCCTCCACCGGACTCTCGCCGTCCTGCTCCTAGGTTCGAGCCTGGCGTCCGGCTATTACCACTTCGTCCGCTTCGCGAGCCGCAACGCCCCGTTTAATGCGATAGTCGAGAAATTTGACGTCAACGCACTGACCGATAAGACTGTTACCTTCCAGATAGCTGACAACGGACCCGCCAATTTGGCCTCCGGCGACTCCCTGGCCGCCTTCGTTAGCCAGCTCCGTTCCGCCGCGCGGGTTTGGAGCGAGGTGGAAACCTCGGAACTCCGCATCCGCTTCGGCGGCTTCTTCAACCCCGCCCAGCCGACGCCTGCTACTCCCGGTATCGACGTCGTCTTCGAAGATCTACCCCCCGGTGTCAATGGCTACGGCAGCGTAACAGTCCGTGGCGAGTTCTTCCCCGGGTCGTCTTTCGTCCCCATCCAGCGCTCCCAGGTCGTTCTGAACCGCGATCTCGCTTCCCGCCCCAGTTGGAGCGAACAGTTCTTCCTCACCGCCGTCCACGAATTCGGGCATGCCCTCGGTCTCCAACACTCGTTCGCCTCGGGCGCAATGGCGACGGAGATTACCCGCGGCACCACCAAGATTAGGCCAATCACCCCGGACGACGCCGCCGGCATCTCCGTCCTCTACCCCACCCCGACGTTCCGCCAACTGCTCGGCACCATCACCGGAAGGGTCACGACCGGTAATGACGGTGTCGCGATGGCCTCCGTCGTCGCCATCGCCCCTCGCGGTGCAGCCGTCAGCGCGCTCACGAATCCGGACGGGACCTTTAAAATTGAAGGCCTGCCCCCTGGCGAGTACTACATCTACGCTCACCCCCTCCCCGCCGCATTGCAGGGCGAACCCACCCCGGGCAATATCAACCCTCCGCTGGACGACCGCGGTCGCCCTTTCGATTTCGGCGTCAATTTCGACACCCTCTTCTTCCCGGCCTCCCGCTCCCCCTTCGTCTCCCGCACCGTCGTCGCCGGCGCCTCCAGCGACGGCGTCAACTTCGCCGTCGTCCGCCGCTCCACCCCGGGCATCCATAGCGTTCAAACCTTCAGTTTCCCCGCCCAAAACGCCGTCAAACCAGCCCAACTCTATTTCTCTGGCGGGCCCCGTAACTTCATGGCCGCCGCCGGAGTCGGCTTGGTGCAGAACAGCCAACCCGCAGCGGGCCTCCAAATCTCTGCCTTGGGAGGCTTCGCGACGGTTCCGAATGGCGCCATCCGGCCCTACCCCTCCGCCCCCGCATCCTATATAGAGGTCACCTTCCAGTTCGGCCAGTTTCCCCAGGAGGGCCCCGGCCACCTGATCTTCACCCGCGGCAACGATCTATACGTGCTGCCGAACGCGCTCCGACTTGCCGATCGATCTGCGCCCACGATCGAGTCCGTCACCGTCCGGCCCGATGGAGCTTCCGTCCTCGTCGCGGGCCAGAACCTAGCCGCCGATACTCGCATCTCCTTCGACGGAGTCGCCGGAACCAACCGTGGACTCGACGAGCAGGGTCGCCTAATCTCCACCTTGCCTCCTGCCGCCAACGGCTACCGGACCTCCGTCGTCGCCTTCAACTCCGACGGCCAAAGCTCCCTTTTCGTCCAGGCACCGTTTGCCTTCACCTACGAAAATTTCTTCGACGCCAACCGGCCGGCCGGCCTCACCTTCTCTCCGGCCATCCTCCCGGCCGGGACTGAGTCCCTCGTCGACATCACCACCACCGAACCCGCTGGCTTCGCCGACGGTGCCGTGCTCGCCGGCTTCAATACGAGCGACATCCAAGTCCGCCGCTCCTGGGTCGCCTCCGGCAACCGCATCATGGCTAACGTTTGGGTCAGCTCCGCCGCCGCCGGCTCCTTGGCCACCGTCACAGTCTCGAACGGACTCCGTCTGTTGACTCAGTCCGGCGTGCTCCAGATCGGTGCCACCCCCGCCAGGCCTATCCAGGCGAACCTTCCGGTCGGCGTCAACGGCCTCGTCCCCGGTACCCCGGCGCAACTCCAGCTCAACTCCGCCAACCTCGGCGGCGCGATCACTGTTACCCTGAACAGTCAAGCCGTCGCCGTAACCAGCGTCGAGAACGGCGTGGTTACCTTTAACGTCCCCAAC
>JBKJLJ010000334.1:0-9790 GCA_046597015.1 Bryobacteraceae bacterium | reverse complement strand
TTCGCTCCGATTGCTGTTCGACTTCACACCGGAATGCTGTTCGCTTTGCCTCCGGAATGCTGTTCGACTTCGTCGGAATCGCCAGCCGGACTACCGAGCGGCAGGTAGCGGTGCAATAGCGTTGTCCCCGGACGCAACTAACGCAGAGATTGAACGGTGCGCGGCATTCCGGATTCCCGCACAGCCTCTGCCTGAGAACCGGAGTGTCTACAAAAGATACATCAGCCATTCCGGAATCATGCCATCGACTGCGACCGAAATCAAAAACTTTCTGCCGTTCGACCGGCAGATGACCGGACAGACGCCTCGCGCCTCCGGCGCTGATGACGTAGCTCCCTTCGGCCTGGTGTTCAGAAAACTACGTTTTCACGTGATCGCCAACAGGTGGAGCAACAGAACTCGAATTGTCTCTCTACCCACGCGGGGAACCAGACGCTTTTTGACAGCTTCCTCGGCAATCAGCCGCACGGTCCAGCGACTTCATCCCGCCGGCGGGTTCGAGCAGACCATCGCGATGATGCGCTACTTCTGGCCATCGTCGAGCAGGGCAACTGCGCCGGGGCGCTGCTTGTCGGAGAGGGCGCGATACAATCCCGCCCGCCTCAAACCGATCGCCAATCTTCCGGATCGCCTGGGCAGTGAGTGGGACGAAGCGAGCGATTTGAGGGGCGCTGACGCCCTGCACCATCTGGATCATGGCAAGAGCACGCAAGGTGGATCGGACCGGTTGAACGCCGCCACTGAGAAGTCTCTGCAATTGCTCGTTATCTTCGGAGGAAAGTTGGATCTGGAGGGGAGCCGGGGGCATACTCAAGTATCCGTCCAAACATTTCATGACCACAATGTTTTATATAAACGGTTTCTGGTGGTCAGAGCACTAGCGGCCGTAGAATTGCCGACATACCATTCACCATTATTGGTCTGGAAACCTTTGCTTCGATCTCGGTTGCTGATAAACCAGAAACTGCTGGCCAACAATGGCGGGGATTGATACACCCCGCCATCCGCCTAGTCACCTGGATCGGCGCTCGAGATCAACCGACCTGACCTTGCCATTGGCCAAGTTAACCGAGCACGAGAATTGGAAATTGGCGCCGTTCCACCAGCCCTTCTGTGCCGTCGCAAAGCCATTCACAAAATCATTCCGGCCCGGATTGCTATCGGGAACGACATTGCTGAAAGTGACTTTTCCAAAGCCCTCACGCTTAATTCGCGCGTCCACTTCTGCCTGACAGGCTTGAATAGCTCGCGTCGCGCCGGCGGTATTCAACTTCCCGCGTTGGTCATAATATCTGGGATCGCTGTAGTCTCCTGGGCTGTCAGAGCCGCGCCGATCGTCGTATCTTGAACTGGGCCCGCGCCATCCACGCGTATCCTGGGTATCAAATTGACCGTTCGATCCGCGCCATTCAAGATCGACCGTATAACCTTCCGGACCGCCTTGCGGGTCGTCAATCCGAAAAACAATACGGCCCCGATTCGTCCGCGGATCCCGAATCAGCTGAACGGTTCCTCTCCCATCGATCCCACGGAATCGGAAGTCTTGGGGGTTCGCGGGCAGTCTGCCATCACAGTCAAAACGACGCCACACTGGAATTCGTCCCGAAAGATTCCGCATCCAGCCCTGGTTGCCCCGTATTTCGACTTCGGCGGCTCCGTCCACGCTCACCTCGATTGTGCATTTTCCGTCCACCGCATTTCCGGTGATGTTTGCGCGGCGGTACCCTGGCTGGGCGTTTCCCGGCACTGTCACAACAAACGCGGCGATCAAAAGCAGATATCGATTCTTCATAGTGTTTCTCCTCCATGAGGGGCGTGGGCTGCCCCTCTGCTGTTTCACCGCCGCGATTCTGGATAGTTCCGCACACGGTAGTCTTGAAGGGTCGGCAGATCGTACGTGAGGGCGAGCGCATTCAGATCCGCCCGGAGTAATCTCCAGTCCCGCTCCGCATCTGCGGAAAACGTGCGATACAACATGACGCGATTGATACCCGCGGCTATCGCTAACATCGTGTTAACACGCTGCTCCATATCTCGAATCTGGTTCTTGCTTTGATCCTTTTTCAAATGATCGAGCATGTCCTCGAGATCCTGCGTCCACCGGCGCAAACGGTCTTCGCGATCGGTGTCGTTGAGTGCGCTGCGGTCCAACGCCTTTTCGAAATGCTTTCGGAATCCATTGCTGTGCTGCTCCATCCGCTGCACGAGATCGCGAACATCGGTCCTGGTGTAGATGGCCACCTCACGAGGCTGGGCTGTGATCGTAGAAGTGGATACGACTGTGAGCAGGAATCCACCTGCCAGAAGCTTGTAGAACAACATCATAAGTCATCTCCTTTTGTCTGTCGCAGTGCGACATCTTTTAACGCTGGTGCACGCAGGGGTCCATTTGATAGTCGTTGGCACAGGGCGCGAGGAGCGGGCAACCGACTTGGGCTCGCCCCCCCCGCCGGTCACGATGTCCCCGTCTGGCGTGCCTCCAATTTGAGGCCTGGGCGTCTGGCTACGCGCTTCCAGACCGCACTGGAGTAGATAATGAGCAGTCGGGCTGACCACCCTCGGCCACATGACCGCATCTGGTCGATCATGGCCCGAAGTCTCACCCTGCGCGGGATGTTCTCATCTGAGTCAATCGAACCCTACTTGCCCAGCGGCACCGGAATCCGCTGGAGCAAAGCTTGGCGCTTCGTCAAGTCGCCTGGGCACCCTAACAGCTAAGCCGAACGTTCTCAGATCAACTCGAGCGCGACGCGCGGAAACAAGAAGACCGGTGAGCAAAAGATGGCAAGCCACAATCAGATTCGAACTGCGCAACAGATCTCACGTCGCTCTGGATAACCGGCGTTTGGCCCCCTTCGTGCATGTCCATTGTCATGAAACGAGATTTGTTAGGTGTCGCGGCTTGCTTCTTCCTGGTCTCCTGCCAAACGGAAACCACCCTTGGCCAATCCGCGTCGCGCGCAATTCCGGCGGCGGCAGCCCGGGCAAGCGGGCCAATCCTCTCCTACGCGGACGCCGTGGACCGGGTGGCACCGGCGGTGGTGACCGTCCGCTCCTCCCGGAGGGCACGCGCGGCGCAGCAATTTCCGTTCGCCGAGGATCCGCTATTCCGCCAGTTCTTTGGCGGTCGAGCGCCGCGGGAACCAAACCAGCTTGAGCATGGGCTCGGCTCCGGCGTCATCGTGCGCGCCGACGGCTACATCCTGACCAATCACCACGTCATCGATGGCGCAGAGGATATCAAGGTAGACCTCATGTCGCAAAAAACGTACTCGGCCAAAGTGGTGGGCTCGGACCCGGCCAGCGATCTCGCCTTGCTGCAGATCACCGCCTCGGACCTGCCCGTTTTGCAACTCGGGGATTCAGATAAAGTCCGAGTGGGAGATGTGTCGTTGGCCGTCGGCAATCCGCTCGGAATCGGCGAGTCCGTGACGGCGGGCATCATCAGCGCAAAAGGCCGATCGACGGATTCGGTGGGCGGCGGAAGCTTCCAGGATTTCCTGCAGACGGACGCGCCGATCAACCAAGGCAACTCGGGAGGTGCGCTGGTGAATACAAAAGGCGAGCTGATCGGGATCAACTCCCAGATTCTTTCGTCCAACGGGGGGAACATCGGGATCGGCTTTGCCATCCCTTCCAACATGGCCAAGATGGTGATGGACCAACTGCTGAGCAAGGGCAAGGTGCAACGCGGCATGTTGGGCGTCGGGATACAGCCGATTACCGGTGATCTGGCCGCCAGCCTCGGGTTGAAGGAGACGCGTGGAGTTCTTGTTAATTCGGTAGCTCCGGGCGGTCCGGCGGAGAAGGCGGGCTTTAAGACCGGTGATGTCATCCTGCAACTCAACGGCAAGGATATGAACGATCCCAACGTGCTGCGCAACCAGGTAGCGGCTAACGAACCGGGCAAGGACGTGACGATCAACATTCTCCGCGCCGGCAAGGACCAGCAAATCAAAGTCCAGTTGGGCACGCTGACTCCGCAAACAGCGCAGGCGGAATGGGCCGGCGGGCAAGAGAAAGGGGGATCGCAGGCCTTAGGCAAATTGGGGCTCTCGGTGGAGCCGCTTACTCCCGATATCGCCCAGCAACTCAGCTTGCAGCGGGGCACGATGGGCATGGTCGTAAGGTCGGTGGATGCGAGTGGCCCGGCCGCTAAGGCGGGAGTCCGCGAAGGCGACGTGATTCAGGAAGTGAATCGGCAGCCGGTCCGGTCGGTGAGTGATGTGCAAGGCGCTTTGCCGAAGTCGGGGGATCGGCCGGCGCTGCTGCTGATCAATCGTGGAGGGCAGTCAATGTTTGTTCCGGTGCCGTTGGGATAAAACACCCGCCGTGAGCTGTAGGGCTGACCGCCGTAGGCCAAATGACCCTATTTCGTCGAACTTTTGCGAGGAGTAGACGGCTTTCGGCGGATCACCAAGCCATGCAAGCCCAACGATGTGAGACAGATCGGCCGATGGGTTTTCACGCGGCAACAGAGTGGTCCCCTGCGTGCACCTTACATCCCAGCTGCCCGTTGTGAATCCACAAGAGCGGCGCGAACCCCATAAGGAGACAGGATATGTCGGAAAGGAACGCAGTAGTAGCAGTGTATGACACGCATACCGAAGCAGAGGCAGCGGTCAAGGATCTCGAGCGCGGCGGCGTTGATATGCATACTTTGTCCATCGTGGGCAAGGATACCCACTTCGATGAACAGGTCGTGGGCTACTACAACACCGGAGATCGAATGAAGTACTGGGGGACGAACGGTGCCTTCTGGGGCGGTTTCTGGGGAATGTTGTTCGGGTCAGCATTTTTTGCGATTCCGGGTCTCGGCCCGGTGCTCGTGGCGGGCCCTCTCGTGGCGTGGATCGTAGGGGCCCTGGAAGGTGCCGCCGTCGTTGGAGGATTGGGCGCCGTTGGTGCCGGCCTCTATAGCCTGGGCATTCCGAAGGACAGCGTGATTCAGTATGAAGCGGCGATCAAGACAGACAAGTTCCTGCTGATGGTGCATGGTTCGGCTGCCGAAGTCGAAAAAGCGCGAGACATCATCGAAGGCACCCGGCCTTTCACGGTGGCATTGCACGAAGCGGAGTCCGTCTCAGCAGCTACCAGATAGCGTCCTTGGAGCGACCGGAATAGACAACTGCCTGGGAGGGCAATACCAATGCTAACGAATGCAACGTACCTGAAAGGCTTGGTGATCCGAGCTACTGACGGCGAGCTCGGAACTGTGGAACAGCTCTTTTTCGACGATGAGACATGGGCGATCCGCTACCTCATCGTCGATACTGGCGGCTGGCTCAGCGGTCGGCGCGTGCTGATCTCCCCGCTCGCCATCGATCATGTAGACTGGCCAGCCAGACGGCTGGATGTGGCTCTGACGAAAAGGCAGGTGGAGAGTAGCCCAGATATCGATGCCCGGCAGCCTGTTTCCCGCCAGCACGAGACTGCATATTCCAAGTACTACGGTTATTCCAATTATTGGGGCAGCTTCGCACCCTACGCTGCCGGGATGGCGATACCAATTCCTCCGACGGAGGCGATGGCTGACAGGATTCCGAAAGCGCCGGTGGACTCCCATTTGCGTAGTACCGACGCGGTCACTAGCTACCGCGTTGAAGCAACTGACGGCGAAATCGGCCATATAGCCGGATTCGTCGTCGACGAGGACTCCTGGGCCATCCGCTACCTCGAGGTGGCAACGCAGAATTGGTGGCCGGGCAAAAAAGTGCTGCTGTCACCCGCGTGGATTGAACAGGTCAGTTGGAAGGATTCGAAAGTCTACGTTAGCCTCAGGCGGGACATCATCAAAGACGCCCCAGTATACGTCGAATCCATGCCGATCACTCGCCAGTATGAAGACCGGCTCTATGCTACCTATGGCCGAACGCCGTACTGGCAGCAGAAAGCCGAACGTAAGTCTGCGTTGTCCGCGAGCGGCAGGTAATGGCGCCGCAAAGACATCATGCAAGAGTGACCGGGAACACAATGCGAAAAGCACCAGGAACCATGACTGAAACACAGTCCGTGACCGAAGACCCCGTCTGCGGAATGACCGTGGACGAAGCGACCGCCATCCACGCGGACCGCGATGGGAAGACTTGGTACTTCTGCAGCGACCACTGCCGCCAGAAGTTCGTCTCTACATCCCCAGCTAATCCGCAGGCGGGCAAGGGTGGAAGCTGCTGTGGATAAGATCCGTCTCTGTACAAGCCTTGGATTCGTCCTGGTTCTGGCCATCTGGTGTCCCCTCCACGCCCAAACCCCCGAACCTGCGCAGGGGAAGGCCATGACGAAGGCCACAATGATGGAACACTGCCGAGGAATGAAAGCGCACAAACAGAAACTGGCGGAGGACATCGAGGCCCAAGACGCTCAACTCACCCAACGACTCGCCGAGATGAACCGCGCGCCGGATGACAGGAAGACGGGTCTAATGGCCAGCATCATCACCCAGATGGCGGAGCAACGCATGGCCTTGGACGCGCGGAAGGCCAAGATGGAAGACGAAATGATGCGCCACATGATGGAGCACATGCAGATGGGCAAGGAATCCATGGCAGAGTGCCCGGTGATGAAGGGCAAGTCGGGCATGGGCTCGGCGAACACTGAACAGAAACAACCTACGATCAACCCGCGTTAGAGCGCGAAAGAAGGAAAAAACACGATGATGGACCACGGATACGGATGGATGAGTGGCGGATGGATGAGTGGTGGGTGGATGGGGCTTTGGCCTGTGCTGATTACCTTACTCGTGGTGGCCATGCTAGCCCTCGTGCTGAACAACCGCACTACCAAATAGACGTTCCATGAAACCGAAGCGACGCTTCGAAACCCACTACTCTTCTCGCGATGTTCCAGACTCTCCAGCTGGACGCGCGAGCCAAGGAAGTCGACAAGAAGAACGTGAAAATCATGAAAGAGGTGGTGGCAATTTGGTGGCCGGCTGGAACCGAACCATCAGGCCCACAGTATCGCTAAGGCCTCCAAAACTATCGTCCTGAAATTGATTCCAAGGGCAGATCCGCATTTTGCGCGGACGATTACAGCCGACTTCTGTATCGCCGCAATAGATCGAATAGCCCGAACTTGACCAGAATGCCTATTAACTCAATCCCCGATACCGTAGTCCCGCCAGAGCCCCGGGTCAACCCGCCTGACACGGCAGATCCAGGACCGGCAAGACTTGTTTACACCTGTCCAATGCATCCGGAAGTGCTACAGGATCATCCCGGCGATTGTCCCAAGTGCGGCATGGCGCTGGAACGGAAGACGCAAAGCGCTGGCGCAAACGTCGATGAAAACGCCGAACTTCGCGCCATGACCCGGCGTTTCTGGATCGGTGCCGCCCTTGCGCTCCCCGTATTTCTCCTGGCGATGGCTCATCTGATCCCGGCGTTGGGTAGGCAGCCCTGGGTGACCGGCGACACCGCAAGGTGGATTCAGTTTATGCTCTCGACGCCAGTGGTCTGGTGGGCCGGATGGCCATTATTGCAGCGCGGGTGGCGGTCGGTCGCTACGGCTAACTTGAACATGTTTACGCTGATCGGCATCGGCGTGGGAGCGGCATACCTCTTGAGCTGTTTCGCGATCTTCCTGCCCGGCATTTTCCCGCAAACCATGCACCACGGGGGCAAGGTCGACATCTACTTTGAGTCCG
Source organism: Bryobacteraceae bacterium (assembly GCA_046597015.1). Classification (GTDB taxonomy): domain Bacteria; phylum Acidobacteriota; class Terriglobia; order Bryobacterales; family Bryobacteraceae. The sequence goes on along the minus strand of JBKJLJ010000334.1, from coordinate 2,145 downwards.
CGGCGGTGATCATAGTACTCGTGCTCCTTGGACAGGTGCTCGAACTGCGCGCCAGAAGCCGGACGGGCAGCGCCATCAAAGCGCTGCTGAATTTGGCACCGCCCACGGCGCGCCAGGTGGCACCTGAAAACGACCACGTCGTTCCGCTCGACCAGGTGAAGGTCGGCGATTGGCTGCGTGTAGTTCCCGGCGACAAGGTGCCCGTGGACGGTGTCGTGGTCGAAGGTCATTCCAGCGTGGAAGAATCCATGGTCACGGGCGAGCCACTCCCGGTGGAAAAGAGTGTCAACGACAAAGTGACGGGCGGCACGGTCAATGGCGCCGGCAGTTTCGTCATGCGGGCCGAACGGGTTGGCAATGACACCTTGCTCGGGCAGATCGTAAACATGGTTGCCGAAGCTCAACGGAGTCGCGCGCCGATTCAAGGGCTGGCAGATAAAGTCGCGAGCATTTTTGTGCCGGCGGTGCTGGCGGTGTCAGTGCTCACGTTCATCCTCTGGATGTGGCTTGGGCCGGAGCCAAGACTCGGGCATGCCATTGTCAATGCCGTCGCAGTCCTGATCATCGCATGTCCGTGCGCCCTCGGTTTGGCCACCCCGATGTCCATCATGGTCGGCGTCGGCCGCGGTGCGCAGGAAGGCGTCCTCGTGAAGAACGCTGAAGCACTTGAACGGTTAGAGAAGATCACGACACTCGTCCTGGACAAGACCGGCACACTCACAGACGGAAAGCCGAAGCTCGTGGATGTCCTGCCGGCTACCGGTTTCGAGGCGAAGGAGTTCCTGGGTCTGGCCGCCTCATTGGAACAGAACAGCGAACACCCGCTCGCCGCCGCGATTGTGGCAGGCGCGAAAGAGCAAGGTATCGCCCTTGCAGCCGCGAAGGACTTCCGTTCGGTGACAGGAGGCGGGGTGGTTGGCGTCGTCTCTGGTCGAACGGTAATGGTGGGTAAGCCTGACTTTCTGCGGAACGAGAAGATCCAGAACCTGGAGTCGCAGGAAGCCTCGGCCGTGAAACTCCAGGAGCAGGGGAAAACTGCGATGTTCGTGGCCATAGACGGCAGGCCGGCCGGCATTCTTGCTGTCGCCGACCCAATCAAGTCCACTACCTCCGAAGCGGTCCGGGAGCTTCACGAGCTTGGGCTGGAACTCGTCATGTTGACCGGCGATAACCGCCGTACCGCGGCCGCGGTGGCCGCCCAACTCGGCATTGACGCCGTCGAAGCAGAGATCGAACCTGCGGGAAAAGTCGCCCATGTCAAGAAGCTCCGCGCGGAAGGCAAACACGTTGCGATGGCGGGCGATGGCATCAACGACGCGCCCGCCCTTAGCGAAGCCGAGGTCGGCATCGCCATGGGCACCGGCACCGACGTGGCCATGCAAAGCGCGGGCATCACGCTTCTGAAAGGCGACCTGCGTGGTATCGCCAGCGCGATCCGCCTCAGTCGAGCCACCATGCGGAATATCCGCCAGAATCTGATCTTCGCCTTCGCCTATAACGCGCTCGGTATTCCATTGGCGGCGGGCGCGCTCTACCCGTTCTTCGGCCTTCTGCTCAGCCCGATCATCGCTGGCGCAGCAATGAGTTTGAGTTCCGTCTCAGTCATTGGCAACGCATTGCGCCTGCGGAATGAGAGGTTATGACTGAGTGGTGAGCCTGCTAAATAATCCGTGCAGTTTGGAACTGCTGCCGAAGCGGAACGCCCGTCCTCTCGCCGCTGATGCGGACACCGTCATCACGGAACATCCCGGTCACTTCAAATCCCTGCCTCGGAGATCGTCGCGGGTGACGTCCTGGCGCGGGACGCTGGCGACGCGACTCCACTCTTCATCCTGGAAATGGTGACGGCCGTCCTGCCAGCCCGGACCGCAAACGAGGTTTGAATGGAATACACAAAAATGGAAACGAATACTCTGAACCCCGAACTGCTGCGAAAGATGGATGCCTACTGGCGCGCAGCCAACTATCTCTCGGTCGGTCAGATTTATCTTTTCGACAATCCGCTGTTGAGGCGACCGCTGACGCTCGCGGATATAAAACACATGCTGCTGGGCCACTGGGGCACCACGCCCGGGCAGAACTTCATCTACGTGCATCTGAACGGGGTCATCAAGAAATACGACCTCGACATGATTTACGTCTCCG
>JBKJLJ010000364.1:0-6298 GCA_046597015.1 Bryobacteraceae bacterium | reverse complement strand
CCAATCGGCCAACCAGGGGCGAGGGACTTCTTTGGCGGCGAAATACTTGACCCATCGGCCCAACATTTTCTCGTCGAGCTTCCGGGCGGCGGCGACGTCGGCCACCTTGGCTTTCTTGCGTTCGACTTCGCGCGCGGCCATCAGGAACGCTGGAATTTGCGGGACCAATTCTTCCTGGAGCCGACGGCGCTCCTTCTCGATCGCGATTTCGAGATCGATCTTTTTGTGCTCGACGAGGGCTTGACCGGCCTCATACTTTTCGAACTCTTCCTTGGGCACGAGCGGCGTGAAGAGGAGCTTGGAGACGTGGCTTCGGTCGTCCTTGAAATTCTTCGTAGAAGCGAACATTCCGACCATGCCGTAGTAGTCTTTGGCGTAGAGCGGGTCGAACTTGTGATCGTGGCAACGGGCGCAGGCGAGGGTCACGCCGAGGAAGGTTTTCGACACCACGTCGACCTGTTCGTCGTAGATGTCGTAGAGCATCTTTTCCTTATCCTGCTGGGCAACAGCTTTCGCGCCGAGCGCGAGAAATCCGGTGGCGATGATGCCTTCGCGATTCAAGCCGGGCTTGCCATCGCGAGCGGGAAGCAGGTCGCCGGCGATCTGCTCTTTGACGAACTGGTGATAGGGAAGATCCTTGTTGAAGGCGTCGATGACGTAGTCGCGATACTTGTACGCATAAGGATAGCGATGGTCTTCATCGTTGCCGGTCGAGTCGGCGAACCGAGCGACGTCGAGCCAGTTGCGACCCCACTTTTCGCCGTAGCGCGGGGAGGCCAGCAGGCGCTCAACCACCTTGTTAAAAGCTTGGGGCGAACGGTCAGCCACGAATTCCTTCATCTCGGCTTCGGTGGGGGCTAGGCCGGTCAGATCGTAAGTGGCCCGGCGCAGCAGGGTCAAGCGGTCAGCGGGGGGAGCGGGCTGGACCCCTTTCTCTTCGAGTTTGGCCAGGAGAAAGGCATCGATGGGTGACTGGCCCCAAGTCTTGTTTTTTACGGTGGGAATGGCCTGGGGCTGCACTTTTTGAAAGGCCCAGTACTGTCGATCTTCCTGGCTTAGTTTGTTGCCGTGCTTGCGGGTTCCGCTGCCGGTCGAGGCAACGACGCCGGCTTTGGGATCATAGCCCGGCCAAGGGGCACCCATGGTGATCCACTCGCGGAGGGCCGCCACTTCCTGATCTTTCAATTTGCCCATGGGAGGCATTTTGAGCTTGCCTTCGTAGCTCGTGACATGGAGGAGCAGGCTCTGGTCAGGGGTATCCACGTTGACGAGCGAACCGCTGCCCCCGCCAGCCATGAACGCCGCAGCGCTGGACATGTCGAGGCCAGAGGTTTTGACCTTGGCGTTGTGGCACATCTGGCATTTCTGGGCCAGAACGGGGCGAACGTTTTTCTCGAAGAACTCGGCTTGATCGGCCTTCGGCACTTGGGCGATCGCTAAGGAGCCGAGGGTCACAGTCAGCGTCACGATACGGGTTACGAATATCAATTCAGCTCACCTTGTCCAGTATCATTAAGTTATCTGAATTATACGCGCAAGTCAAAGGAGTGCCGTGCCCTCGCTCGAACACGAAAGATTCATGCTGCTGGCGCTGGAGCAGGCGCGTCTGGCCGAGGCGGCGGGCGAGGTGCCGGTGGGGGCCGTCATCGTCGAGCGAGGCGAGGTGCTCTCTGCGGCTTATAACTGCCCGATGCTCCAGCACGACCCGACCGCCCACGCCGAAATCCTGGCACTCCGCGCAGCAGCGCAGATGAGAACCAATTATCGACTGGAGGGTGCCACGCTTTATTGCACGCTGGAACCGTGTGTGATGTGCGCGGGGGCCATCGTTCATGCTCGGATCAGCACACTTGTTTTCGGGGCCCGGGACCTGCGATTTGGGGGGGTCAGAAGCAAGTTTGCCCTCGCCGATAGTGACCTGTTGAACCATCGGGTCACTATCGTCGAGGGCGTTCTGGGCGGCCCCTGCACGGCGCTGCTCCAGAATTTTTTTGCGGGCCGGCGTTAACCGATCAGGCCGCTTTGGCCAAGGGGACCAAGGTGGAGAGAGACTGATGAGTCCGTTCCATGTGGACCACCTTCTTCAAGCGTAGTTCGTTGACATCTTCGGGTTTGGAGCCTTGAAAATATTCGTCGAGGGGAAAGAGGGCAAACGGCTCCAACTCGCGGAAGACGCGTCCGAGGGAGGCTTCGATCCGGTAGATGTGGTGGTAGAAGATGCCTTTATCCATCTTGAGCTTTGCGCAGCACAAAGCATGGTCAGCCCCTAGGAGGAAGTGAATTCGGAAAATGCGGTACTCCTCTTCGGTGAGGGTCCTTTTGCTGACGAGCAAGAAGTCGGCCATGTACTCTTCGTCTTTTCGGCCCCAACTATTACGCCGGCCAGCGCCGCTCGAGTGCTCCAGTTTGACGTTCGTCAGGGTTTTTTCCTTGGTGGCGCATTCGCGAAAGCGCCGGTAGCAGGCGCGAAAGATGGAGCGCATCACACAAGAGCAGGGTGAGGTGCCTCCGCGCCGGCCTATCCGCAGTCCTAGCCCATGACACTGGGTGCACTGTGAGGCGGCAAGCGCGATTGTTTCTGAACGGGTCCATTCCATTTTGTACGATCTCCCGAAGGTAGCCTTCCGGTGTAATCCCAGAAGTGCTCCTTGCTTCCAATTCCTTTATCAGAGTACGACTGGCTCGCATTCCGTCAATAAAAAGTGATTCTGATTGAGAAAATTTATTTGCGGGGTGATCCCCCTATCTGCGATCAATTGTTTTCATCAGTTTGCGGGTATTCCAGAAAGAAATACCCTCACGAATTATAGATTTAATCTGTTAGAATTAAACCGAACGATGAGCCCTATTGCTCAGAGGAATCGCCCTACGTGAGTTTTTTGTCTTTCGCTCTGCTCCAGGAACGTCTCGTAGAGGTGCTGCGCAGCAAGGTCCGTAACGGCGAAACGACGGAGCGCGGATTAGCGAAACTGACCGGGGTGTCGCAGCCGCATATGCATAATGTGTTGAAAGGTCAGCGACTTCTCTCCGGAGAATTGGCGGATGTGATTCTGCAGACTTTACATTTGTCTGCGCTGGACCTGATGGAGCGGGAAGAGCTGGTGGCGTTTTTAAATCGCGAGGCCAATCTGGAGGCCCGGGCGGTGCCGATTCCGGTTCTCGAGGGGCTGCTGGGGCCGGGCCTTCCGCTGCCGCGTCAGGTTTCGTCGCCGCTCGTCCATACGGTGCCGCACCAGCAGGCGGTAGCAGCGACGCAGCCGGTGGTGGTGCAATTGGCCGACGACCCGGAGATGCGTTCGATGTTCGAGGCGGGCGACTACGTGTTGCTCGACCAGTCCGAGACGCTGCGGACGCATTTGCAACCGCTGCACTATTACGTAGTAAATACGCCGACAGGGGCGCTGGTGCGGGCGATCCGGCGGGAGGCCAATGAGTTCGTGCTGTTGACGAACCCGGCGCACGAGGGGACGCTGGCGGGATTGCCGCGATTGGCGCTGGGAGGCGCGGATCTGCTGGGCGTGGTGTTGGCGCGGGTGGTTTGGCTCACCCGGAGGAGGCGCTGGGACGACCTCTCCGCTACCGCTTAAGGACGGCCCGATAGGTGTCGAGCACTTGGTGAGCGGTGTCGTACCAACTGAAACGGCGCACCTGCTCAAACCCGCGTTCGACGAGGGTGCAGCGCAGTTCTTCGTTGAGGAGGACCTCTTTTATACCGCGGGCGATATCGAAGACGTTTTCTGGTTTGACGATCATGGCCGCGTCGCCGACGACTTCCGGCAAGGAGCTGACGCCGCTCGTGACGACTGGCGTACCGGAGGCCATGGCTTCGAGCGGGGGGAGTCCGAACCCTTCATAAAGAGACGGAAAGACGAACGCCTCGGCGGAGCGGTAGAAGGCTTGGAGGGCTTCAGCGGGGAGGAAGCCGAGAAAACGAACCAGTTTTTCGGCTCGGCTTTGGAGGACGGCGCGGCGGATATTGGGGTATTTGGACATCTCGTCGCCGATAATGATGAGCCGGAGGTCTTTGTAGCGGGGGTGATTTTCGAGATCGCCCCGCAGGACGGCAAAGGCTTCGATGATGCGGGCGACATTCTTTTGCGGACGGACCGAACCGGCGTAGAGGAGATAGGGATAATCAATTTGGTAACGGTCGAGGGTGGCCTGGGCGTCCGGCCCGGAGCCGAAGGCGGGGAAATCGCCATCGATGGCGTTGTAGATACGGCGCACGCGGGCGGCGGGGATGTTCAGGAGGTTCTGGACGTCGCGGCGGGTGGATTCGCTGACGGCGATGACGCGATTGGCGCGAATGAGGCCTCGGCGGAACCGCATCCGATGGAGGCGGTCCTGGGCCTGGTTGCCAAACCCATAGACGAGGCTGGAAAGATCGTGGATGGTAACGACGTAAGGCCGTTGGAGAAACCAGGGTACGGTGTTGAGGGGGATATGGACGAGGTCCGGTTGGAGTTGCCGGAGGAACCAAGGGAATGCGATGTTGTCCCAGCGGAGGCGGTCGGATTTATCGTAAGGGATGACCGTGAAATTGGCTGGCAAGCTGGCGAGTTCGGCTGCGTCATCCGGACGGGCGATGAGCCGAAACGTAAATTCGCAGTCGATTTTGGCCATCGTGCGGACGAGATTTCGGATGTAAGTTCCGTATCCGAAATCCCGCCAGTGGCGCACATCAATGGCGATCAGCGGCATCCGGGCTAGGCCCGCGCCAGGATCCACTCGTACAGGGGATGCCGATCGGTCAACTGCCCGACTTTCGAGCGGACGGCATGAATGGCCGGGGTGGCGCCTTCGAGACCGTGCGCGGCGACGGCATCGAGAACTTCGGTGATCAGGGCACCTACGGTGCTCATGTCGGCGGCGGTAAAGCCGCGCGTGGTGAGCGCGGGGGAGCCGACGCGAATACCACTCGGGTTCATGGGCGGGTTGACGTCGAAGGGAATGCCGTTTTTGTTGACGGTGATGAAGGCTTCGTCGAGGGCCTTTTCGGCATCCTTGCCCTTAACGCCCTTGGCGAAGACATCGATAAGCGCGAGATGGGTATCGGTGCCGCCGCTGACGACGCGATATCCGCCCTGGGCGATGGACGCCGCCATGGCTTTCGCGTTTTCGAGCACTTGGCGTTGGTAATCGACAAAAGACGGCTTCAAGGCTTCGAGAAAGCATGTGGCCTTGGCGGCGATGACGTGAACGAGAGGTCCGCCCTGTTGGCCGGGAAAGACGCAACGATCGATGGCGGCGGCGTGTTGGCTGCGACAGAGGATGAGGCCGCTGCGGGGGCCGCGGAGGGTCTTGTGGGTGGTGGTGGTGACGACGTCGGCGTGCAGCACCGGATTCGGATACAAACCAGCGGCGACGAGACCGGAGAAGTGGGCCATGTCGACGAGGAAGAGGGCGCCGACCGAGTCAGCGATCTCGCGGAATTTGGCGAAATCGATGATGCGGGGGTAGGCGCTGGCGCCGGCGATGATCATCTTGGGCTTGTGCTCTTCAGCTTGGCGGGCGACTTGATCGTAGTCGATCCGTTCGTCTTCCTGCTTCACGCCGTAGCTGACTACGTTATAGAGTTTGCCGGAGAAGTTGAGTTTGTGGCCATGGGTCAAGTGCCCGCCGTGGGCGAGGTCCATGCCGAGAATCGTGTCGCCCACGTTGAGCAACGCCATGTAGGCGGCTGCATTGGCCTGGGAGCCGGCGTGGGGTTGGACGTTGGCGTGTTCGGCGTGAAAGAGTTCTTTGGCGCGGTCGCGGGCCAAATTTTCGACGACGTCGGCGTACTCGCAACCGCCGTAGTACCGTTTTCCGGGGTAGCCTTCGGCGTATTTGTTCGTGAAAACGCTGCCAACGGCTTCGAGGATGGCCTCGGAGACGAAGTTTTCGCTGGCGATCAATTCGAGGCGGCTATTCTGCCGTTCGGCCTCGTGCTGAATCGCTTGATAGACAAGGGGATCGACTTCGGCCAGGGACCGGTTCATAGAGTTACTCATTCCGTTATTCCGTTTGCTCCAATAACCTGATTTTTTCGACTCGCCGGGCGTGGCGTCCGCCCTCGAAGCCGGTGGAGAGAAAGACTTCGACGAGTTCTTCGGCCAAGGCGGGGGAGGTGTAATTGGCGCCGATGGCGAGGACGTTGGCGTCGTTGTGGCGTCGCACGAAGCCCACTTCGTCTGGATTCGTGCCGAGGGCGGCGCGGATTCCTTTAATTTTGTTGGCGGCGATGGACATGCCGACTCCGCTCGAACAGACGAGCACTCCTTTTTCGAAGTCGCCGTCGCGAACCGCGGCGGTTCGC
>JBKJLJ010000165.1:0-3460 GCA_046597015.1 Bryobacteraceae bacterium | reverse complement strand
AAGCTGCCGGTGAAGACGAAGCGTTCGACGCCGGAGGAGGCGGCGGCTTCGGCGAGGGCGGCGGTGCCCAGGACGCTGGTGTGGAGGGATTCGAGGCGTTGTTCGGGGGAGGTTGGGTGCCCGGCGGCCATGGCGCAGTGGTAGATGACCCGGGGGCGGAGGGAGGTGACAACTTGCCTAATTTGGGCTGAGTTTTGGAGGTCAGCGGCGAGGAAGCGGGCGCGGGAAGGGAGGGGTAAGCTGCTGGGATGGCGGGAGAGGGCGAAGCATTCGTGGCCGGCGGCGGAGAGTCGGGCCAGAAGACGGGCACCTAGGAAGCCAGATGCCCCGGTGATCAAGATAGACATAGTTGCCTGGTCATGCTCTTTTTTTGCTTTTTGGCTAAGTTCAGGTTATGCACTGATTCCAGGAAGGGTTTCTTATCTCTGCCAGCGAGGACAACTAGGGACTGATTGTTCTCTTGATTTCCTTTGCGGATGCGCTCACGCAGCTCGCCTCTCGATTGAACCCGGATCTGTCGATGAAAGTTGCGTTCCATTGTACCGAGAACCGCCTCAAGTATGTTCAGCCATGCGCCATTCTGGGGCGTCAGGACATAAAAAGCAATCCACTCAATCTTCCGGCGGCGGGAGGCGGATAGGACGGCGTTGCGGATTTGGAGGTTGGCGGCGGAGAGTCGAGCCAGAAGACGGGCTCCGAGGAAGCCAGACGCTCTGGTGATCAAGATAGACATCATTGCATTGCCCTCCTTTTCGGCTTTTCGGCTCAGTTCAGGTTACCCAATCGAATGACCTCCGCATAGAGACCGTTAGATACAAACCAGTAATGGATAGTACTACTAAGGCAAGGTCGCGAAAGCGAGTAACCCGGTACCGGCTAATGAGAGGTATACAGATGAAGGGGATCGCCAGAACGGGCAGGCTCCAGAACGCGCTGAAGAGGATGGCGGGGAGGCCGGTGGCGGTGCCCTGAGGAAACTCGATGCGGGCGGGGCCCACGGAGACGGGGGCATCGCGGAAGACTTGAAAGACGGAGAAGCGAGGGAGTTGGAGCATCCAGGAAGAGGGGAGCGAGATTTCGCGGGGAGGGGGCCAGGTGAGAAAAAGGAGCGAGCCGGCGAGGCAAAGGGTGTAGTAGAACGTGCCGAAATCTTCCTGGAGGAGAACCAGCAGCAGGGTGTGAAACAGGATCAGGACCACCAGCCCCCAGGGGCGCAGGCGGGCGAAGAGGAGGAGGAACAGGATGGAGGCTTCGGCGGCCATGGAACCGAAGCCGGAGAGGGTGTTGAAGGGTTCGAGGAGGCGGGCTAGCGGGGGGGAGACATGAAATTCGAGCGTAGCGGCAATGAAGCGGCCGTTCGACCAATCGGGATCGAGGGCCTTGTTGAGGGCAGCGCCGAGGTAGAGCAGAAGAAATTGGCAGCGCAGGAAGAAGAGCCCGCGGCCCGGAGTGTGAAGGGCGATGAAGAGGAGCAGGAGCCCATTGAGGAGGCGGCCGTTGCTGAACATAGGCATGTTGCCGAGAACGCGGAGGAGAATGGCGCTGCCGGCGAGGAGACATCCGAGCCGGATGAAGCGCGTGGATAAGACGAGGGCGCAGCCGAGGAGATAGACGAGCGTCAGGCCGAAGGTCCATTGCCCGACGGTGCCGAAGGCGTCGAGGAAGGAGAGGAAAGGGATATGGCGGTCAATGGGATCGAAGCCTACACGCGCGAGGAGCATGAGGACGAGAAGGATAGCCAGGGACTGCAGTTCGGCGGGGAGCGGGCGCGGGGAGGAGGTCATGGATATTGCCACGTGCGCGGTGGGGAGAGATTGCGGCGGAAGCGGACGGTGACTTGCCAGCGGTCGGGTTCGGGGAGGCGGAGTTCGGCGGTTTCAATGACAGCGAAGATGTGATCGAGAGCGTGCCATTCGATGGCTGGCAGGTGGTAGCGGGTGACGATTTCGTGCGGGGCGACGAGGCGGCCGCGGTGGGAGGCGGCGACTTCGAAATCGACGCGGACGTCATGGGGAGCCCACGCGAAGTAGCGCTGGCCTGTGAAGGGGACTCTCGCGATGAAGAGGAGCTGGAGGGCCAGTACTATGGCCATTATCGCTTCGCTGAGGGAAAGCCTGAGGCGGTGCATCTAAATCGTTTGCTTAGCTTAGACTGCTCAGTGGGAGCGGATGGTGTTGGGATCCTTCTCAAACCGGTACTGGAAATGACAGCCTTGACAGGCGTCGAAGAGATAGCCGCCGCGCACGAAAACGGCGGCGACGTCGCGGGCCTTGGCGGCTTGGTGAATCGACGCCGCGGCCTCTCGCAGGGCACGGGCGCGGTCCATCCAGGGGCCTTGGTCCTTGGCTCGGCCTTCCATCATGAGCAAGTTGCCCGCCTCGGTCAGGATCGTGGCGGCCGCCTCGACACCTAACCACTCCTCGTCGTCCTTGGGCTGGCGCTCTTCGACGTGGCCGACGGTGTAAATCGTCCCGACGGAGTCCCAGACGATGTCGGCGTTGGGGATGACCATGTGGTGCATCACTTCCTCCAGCGTCGACACGGCCTTGATGGGCGGGGCGGACTTGCAGGTGGCGAGGAGGAAGAGAGACGCCAGGAGCCACAATGGTTTTTGCATGGTGCGACCGGAATTGTAGCAGAAGCGACAACGGCGCTTTGCTAGACTGGGCGGGTTCGCTATGAATCTACTTCCTTTCTTCCAGTGGCTCGAAGGGACGGCGGGAAGTATCGCCATCCGCGAGTCGACCTTGTTCTACCCGATTATTGAAACCTCGCATGTGCTGACGCTGTGTTTGTTTCTGGGGATGATCGCGATGTTGGATTTGCGGCTGATGGGGGTGGGCTTGCGGGGGGTGCCCGTGTCGGAGGTGGCGGGGAAGTTGTTGCCCTGGGCGTTGGCGGGCTTCGTGGTGATGGCGATCAGCGGGGGGCTGCTTTTCTATTCAGGGCCGGTGCGAGCTTCGGAGAATGTGTTTTTTCGGGTAAAGATGGTGATGATTGGATTGACCGGAATCAACGCTTTGCTGTTTCACTTTACGATTTACCGGCGGGTGGCGGATTGGGACAGCGATGCGACGCCTCCGTGGCGGGCGCGGGTGGCCGGGGTGTGCTCCATGGTGCTTTGGTGCCTCGTCGTGATCTGCGGCCGGATGCAGGCGTATAACTGGTTCGATAAGGCGCGGGGTTAAGGGCGATGGAGTTGCTGCCGCTGTTTCAATGGTTCGAGGCGACCGCGATCGGGACGACGATACGGGAATCGCTGTGGTTGTTTCCGCTGATTCAATGCGGGCACTTGCTGGCGCTGGCGATGTTGGGCGGGGCGGTGCTGGTGGTGGACCTGCGACTGCTGGGGCTGGGGTTGCGGGGGGTGCGGGTTTCGGAGCTGGCACAAAAGGTGCACCCGTGGCTCGTGGGATGGCGCGCCATGATTGTGGGGATGGGGGGATTGATGTTCTTATCG
>JBKJLJ010000128.1:0-3144 GCA_046597015.1 Bryobacteraceae bacterium | reverse complement strand
AGGAAAAGGCTAGAACCAGTCTCGGAGTTCGCCGAACCCCTTCAAGTGCAGTAATTTGGTGGCTCCGTTGGGCTGGACCTCTTCTCGTTCGAGGATCCACGTGCGCGGATGGGGGATGTAGACGGCGTTGAAGCCGGCTCGCAGGGCGGGGTTGACGTCGCTGCGGGGCGAGTTGCCAATCATCCAGGTGTGCGGGAAATGGAAGCCGCGCTGCTCGGCAAGCTGCAGGTATACGCCGACCTCTTTCTCTTTCACGATCCCGACGTGGCTAAAGAAACGGGTTAAGCCCGAACGGTCAACCTTGGCTTGTTGTTCATCAGGATGACCTTTGGTGAATAAAGTCAGCTCGTGACGCTCGGCTAGATGCACGAGGGTCTCTTCGACTTCGGGGAGCAGAATAATAGGGTGTTCGAGAATCTTCTCGGCAAACGCCGCGACCTTTTCGAGGTCGTGGTCGGAGAGGGGGCGCTGGGCGAGCTGATGGTAGGTCTCGACGAGGTTCTTGCCGAAACGTTTGGAGCCGTAGCCGTAGATTTTGGCGTTGACGGCTTCGATCGCATCGAGGACGTCGCGGACCTGGGGCCGGGTGAGGTGTTGGTGGTCGAGGAAGTCGGCGAACTCTTCGAAGGCCTGCTCGAAGAAGATGTTGTTCTCCCACAGAGTGTCGTCGGCGTCAATGATGAGGTGCTGGCGGGTCATGCGCCGGGAAGGAGTCGGCCGTGGCCGTTGCGAGGGATGATGGTGCGGAAGTGTTCGATGCGGCGTTCGCGGGCGGCGGAGAGGGGGAAGTGCTCGGCGAGGCGGCGGATTCTCTCGGCCTCGTTGCGGGACATGAGGAGCATTTGGCGGACGTTGAGGTCCGAGACGGCTTGGGCGAGTTGAAAGCTGAGTTGCTGGTCGTTCAACCGCGGCTCGGGAAGGTTTTGGCCGGTTTCGAGGGCGCGAATGGAGTAGTAACCGCGGATCGCTTTCTGCACGATCGGCTCTTCGGGGTGTTCGGAGGATTCGTCGTCGAAGAATTGGACGTGGCCGCGGAGATAGGACCGGCCTTCGTCGAGATCCTCGATTTCGAAGCGGCGGAAGCCGATGGTTTTGAGGTCCATGCGGCCATCGTCGTAGGTTTTGGCGACTTCGTCGATGCGAGCGGTGCAGCCGACGGAGGCGATGCCTTTTTCGAGCGCCAGGACGACGCCGAATTCGCGGGTGGTTTCGAGGAGATCGGTGACCATGTCTTTGTAGCGGTCCTCAAAGATATGGAGCGGCAGATCGGTGCGCGGAAAGAGCACGACGCTGAGCGGGAACAGAGGGAGTAACGGCGCCGGCATGTTACTATTATGGCTTCGCTTCGGCCGAAAAACACAAGCAATGCGCATGGAACGTCAGGTGGCCCTCATAACGGGCGCATCGAGCGGTATTGGCCAGGCTCTGGCCGCCGAACTCGCCGGACGCGGTGTCCAACTGGCTCTAACCGCGCGGTCGATCGCGCCTGATCCGGTGCATTTCACTTGCGCGGGAGATCTTACGGATGCGGCGTTTCGGGAGGAGTTGGTCGTGCGGACGCTGAAGCGCTATGGGCGGATCGATATTCTGATCAATAATGCGGGGGTGGGCCTCTATGAGCCATCGTGGCGGGCGGATGGGGCGGCGACGCGGCAGATGTTCGAGCTGAACTTTTTCGCGGCCCTGCACTTGGCGCAATTGATCGTGCCGGGCATGCGAGAGCGGCGGCAGGGGATGGTCGTGAATGTCGGGTCGATCGCCAGCAAGGTGACGTTGCCTTGGTTTACGCTGTACTCGGCGACCAAGCATGCTTTGGCATCATTTTCCGACGGGTTGCGGATGGAGAACGCCGATGCCGGGGTGAAGGTCCTGCTGGTTTGCCCGGGCTACGTGAAGACGAAGTTTCAGCACAATGTGTTGGTGGGCCGGCCGCCGGACGAACTCGCCAGTGGCAAGCGCTTTGCTACGACGGCGCCGGACTTGGCACGGGCGATTGCGGACGGGATGGCGCGGGAACGGCGGACGTTGGTTTACCCGGCTTCGGGTTGGGTGTTGGTGGCGGCGTGGCAGTATGTGCCTCGGGTGGTGGAGGCGTTTTTTCGAAAGTTACAGAGGGACCATTCGTGATCGTACTGGTAGGGTTTATGGGCAGTGGGAAGACGACGGTGGGGAGGGCGTTAGCCCGGCGTTTGGAGCTGCCGTTTGCGGACTTGGACGATTTAATTGAGGCCGCTGAGGGGCGGTTCATCGCTGATATTTTTTCGACGGACGGAGAGGCGGCGTTTCGGGATATTGAGCATCGGGAGTTGCAGCGGGCTATACCGGGCGGGGTATTGGCACTGGGGGGCGGCGCTTACGTGCAGGAGCGAAATCGAGAGTTGCTGCGGGGGCAGGCGACCGTGGTGTGGCTGGACGTGCCGTTTGAACGGGCGCTGCGCCGGGTGGCGGGGGCGGATCATCGTCCGCTGGCGAAGGATCCGGAGAAGTTTGCCGCTTTGTACGCGGGTAGACGGTCGGCGTATGCGGAAGCGGATGTGACGATTCCGATTACGAGCGACGACCCGACGGCGGCGGTGACGGCGATTCTGGAGGCTTTATGACGAAGCGGACGCAGGCGCGGCAGATCTTTCAGGCGGCGCTGAAGGCGGCGGATCCGAAAGCGGCGGTGTTGGCCCATCTTTCTGCGGATGAGCCGTTGCTACGGGATCGGAAGCGGATTTGGCTTTTGGGGGCGGGGAAGGCGAGCGCGCCGATGGCGCAGGCGGTGGAGAAGGTCTGCGGCAAACGGATTGCGGGGGGATGCGTGGTGGTCAAGGACGGCCACGGAGCACCTCTGCGCTACGCGGAGTTGCGGGAGAGCGGGCATCCGGTGCCGGACGAGCGCGGGGAGGCGGCGGCGGAACGAATTGCCGCGATCGCCCGGCAGGCGACGGCGGAGGACCTGGTAATCTGCTGCATCAGCGGCGGGGCTTCGGCGTTGATGCCGCTGCCGGCGCCTGGCATTACGCTCGCTGAGAAGCAGGCGGTGACGCGGCAGTTGCTGGCTTGCGGGGCCAATATCCACGAAATGAATGCGGTACGGAAGCACCTATCGGCGATCAAGGGCGGGCATTTGGCCGAACTGGCGGCTCCGGCGCCGGTGTT
>JBKJLJ010000101.1:0-8468 GCA_046597015.1 Bryobacteraceae bacterium | reverse complement strand
GGTGTCCCGTTTTATCTCTGCGGCTTCGGCCTCTTTCAAGGCTTCGAAATAACCGAGTTGGTTCAAGCGGAGCAACGACAATTCCCACAACCGGGTCGAATACTGGTCGCCTTCGTCGATCATCAATTCGCGTCGGATGACCTTGTCGCGCGTCGTGACGTTCCCGGAGAAGTCGATCCGGCGGACGAAGAACTGCTTCCCTTCGTCAACGTTTATGGTCAAATCGATCTTGTTCGTTCCCAACTGCGGCTGGATGTCCGGTTCCGGCACCATGTCGATGTAGCCAAATTCGCCATATAACTTGCGGATCTGCTCCATGCCTTTGCGCAGCTTGGCGATCGAGAATACGTCGCCTTCTTTCATGCCGAAGACCTGAGGCAGGATCGCTTCGGGAGTCCGGAACAGCTTCATCCCGACAGCGTTCAGCTTATTGAGGTTGTAGCGGCGGGACTCTTCAACCGGGATCGTGACGTCGGCGCGTTTACCCGGCTTGTTCGGATAGAAGAGTGGAATTCGCATTCCAGTGCCGCCCACATCGCGAATCTTAACCGTATGTTCTCCGGTTCGCGTGGTGAAGTAGCCTTTCTCTTGGTAGGCATTCACCACCATTTGCTTATCCTGCTCGAGCTTGGTCGAGTCGAAGGTTTTGGCAAAGAGGTTTTCGAACAGAATAGACTTGGGTATCCCAACCGGGCGCAGGCTCCGCATGGCCCGTCGGACATCCCGATCGGAGAAGACCTTATTCCCCTCGATGTTGATGTTGCCGACTTTGACTTTCGGCCCCTCGTTCACCTTGAAAACAACTTCCATAGATGAGGGTGGAATTTGGCGTAAGTCCGGCTCTACGGTTGCGTATTGACGCCCGCGTTCCGCCAAGTACTCTTTCAGCACCACGGCCGCGCGTTGAACTTTGTTCGGGTCGTATTGGGACTCAACCGTCAGACCGACGCGACGTTCTTTAAAACGGTCTAGAATTTCGGAAACAGTAAGGGACTTTGCGCCCTCGTATTTAATAGAACGGACGATCCGTCTTTCGACGACGACGAAACGAATAATGTATCCAGTGCGGCCAGCTTCGCGTTCGAGGACAATGTCGTCAAACCGTCCCGTATTCCAGAGCGACATAAAATCGCGATGGAGGGAATCTTCGTCGATCTTATCCCCTTTCTTCGAGAATATCATCGCGCGGAGGGTATCCTGCGGAACGCGACGGGCTCCGCGGAACTCGATCTGCTCGATGACGTTATCCACTTCTCCGGCAGCCGACAAGGGAGTTTGCAGCCCAGGCTTGACAGGTTGTGGTTTTGGAGCCTCGGTGGGTGCCGTCGGTACGGTCTCAAAGGGGTTCGCCGGCTTGGGAGCCGGAGGTTGCGGAGGCTGCTGGCTGAGCAGCGGCGCTGAGCCCAATAAGAACGCAAAGATTGACAGGCGTATAAGCCCGGAATAAATCATGAAGCGATAGATCCTTTCCACTCTGCGACTATTGGGGGACGTGCATGGAGGCCGCCCGGTTTCGTTAGCAAAGGCAAAAAGAGAGAGACCTGACCTGAACACACAAAGACCCTATTATACGTGACGGGACGCAATGAAGCCGCAGCGTCCCCACGCTGCGGCCACTATTTAACAAGCGAGCAGGACTACCAGCGGTTGCCCTGACGGCCGCCACCACCACCACTACCGCCGCCGCCGCTCCGACCGCGATAACCGCCGCCGCCGCCCGCGCCGCCGCGGTCTTCTTTCGGACGCGCTTCATTTACATTGATGGCGCGGCCATCGAGGTCGCGGCCGTTCAATGCGGCGATTGCCGCCTCGGCCTCAGACTTCTGGGCCATTTCGACGAACCCGAATCCACGGGCTTTGCCGGTTTCGCGGTCAGTGACAAGACTCACACGATCCACTGCGCCGAACTGCTCGAACAACGCACGGAGATTCTGCTCGGTCGTATGAAAACTCAGGTTTCCTACAAAGATATTGGTCATTTTACTTTCCTTACTGATTTGCAGAGCGGCTGGTTGGGCAGGATCGAACGAAGGGGATGAACCGGACGCAACGACAGATGCTACAGACCTTAAAAATAGCACGACCGAGGCCTCAACGGGTTAAAGGCTGTCAAACTCTTCTTCGTTCTCTTCTTCCAGCTCTGCTTCGAGCTGCTGTTTTCGCACGAGTGAGGCATAATATCCGGGGCGGGCCAGTAGCTCTGCCGACGTGCCGATCTCGACGATTTCCCCGTGTTTGAGCACGACGATGCGGTCGGCGTAACGCATCGTCGAAACGCGATGGGAGATGAGCAGCGTGGTTCGTCCCCGCATCACGGTACCGAGTTTAGCCAGGATTAGCGCTTCCGTAACGGTGTCGACGCTGGACAACGCGTCGTCGAGAATCAGGATCCGAGGCTCTCTTAGAACGGCGCGCGCGATGGCCGCACGCTGTCGCTGGCCGCCGGAAAGTGTAATTCCCCTCTCGCCAATCACGGTATCAAGGCCCGCTGGAAATCCGGCGACATCGGCCGAAAAACCAGCGATGTCGATGGCCCGTTTGATCGCGTCCTCGTCCGCTTCCGGACATCCAAGGGCGATGTTCTCGCGCAGGGTCATCGAGAACAGGAACGTCTCCTGGGGAACGATGCTGATTTGGCGGCGGAGCATTTCCGGGTCATAGGCTCTGACGTCCACCCCGTCGACGCAGACGGCACCCGAGGTGGGATCAAGCAGGCGAGGGACCATCTGCGTCAGCGACGTCTTTCCGGCGCCGGTATGCCCCACCACGGCGACGGTTTCGCCAGCGGCTACCCGAAAGGTAATCCCGGAGAGGGCAGGGCCTGCGGCGTACTCCAAGCGAACGTCGGTGAAGACGATTTCCCCGGTCAGGGGCGTCGGGACGGGTTGCGGGTGCGGCGGAGCAGCAATGGTCGGCGACAAGTTCAACATTTCGCGAATCCGATCGAGAGAAGCGGTGCCCCTTTGCATGAGGTTGATCACCCAGCCCATGGCGATCATGGGCCAAATCAGCATGCCGACGTAGGTTTGGAACATCACGAAGCTGCCGAGCGAGATTTTGCCGTCCAGAACGCGCATCCCACCCACCCAGAGTACGATCAGAAACGCGATGCCGCTGAGGGCGTGCAACAGCGGCTCAAACACACCGGTGGTCCGAACAAGGTCTAAGTTTCGCCGGATATAATCCTGGTTTAGCGCTTCGAAGCGAATCCGCTCGGCGTCGCCCTGGCCATAAGCGCGCAACAGTCGCATTCCCGCGATGGACTCCTGGACGCGTCCGGAAATAGTCGAAAAAACCCGTTGAATCTCTTCAAACCGCGCGTGAATTCGCTGGCCGTAGTAGACGACCAGGATGCTGATGACCGGCGCCGGCGCCAAGGCCGCCAGGGTGAGAACCGGATCCACCGTCACCATCACGCAAGAGGCGAGTAAGAAGGTGAGCATGGTTTCGGTCCAGTACATCAGGCCGGGCCCCGCCATCATGCGCACGGCATTCAGGTCGTTCGTCGAGCGCGCCATGATATCGCCGGTAGGGAACTGGGCATAAAAATCTCGATTGACGATCATTAAATGCGCCACGATATCGTTCCGGAGGTCGTATTCGAGATCCCGGGAGACGCCGATGATGATCAACCGTTTCCAATACTGAAACATGCCTTTACAGAGCGCCAAAAGAAGGAGGCCACCGGCGGCCAGCGCGGTGAACCGAAACGGTTCGCCGGCCGTAAGCGAGTCAATCCCGCGACGAATGACCAGGGGGAGCGTGGCCCCGAAAAGCGCATTCAACACCAGGGCAGCCAAGCCGAGCAGGAGTTGCTGGCGATGCCGACCCAGATAAGGTCGCAAAAACCGAATCGCCTCCCGCATCCGGCTACAGCCTGATCCAATTGGCGAACGTCTTCGCCCACTCCATGAAGAGGTTCTTTTGGTCCTGCCGCCGAAGCCACCAATCCTCGGGATGGAACTCCCGGGTGGGTGCCGCAATCATGTAAATCTCCGGTTCTGCTCCGACCGAGCGCAATATTTGCCCGGCTCGGCGCGTGTGGAAATTGCTGGTTACAACGAGCACCTTCTTGAATCCCAGACGCTTGAATTGAGGCATGAACTGCTCGGCCTCGTCGCGAGTGGAGGTGCACTGGTTGGGCAAGGGAACAAAGGAAACGTCGCTAAACCCATGCTTTTCCGCGAACTCAATCGCTAGCTCGCTCTCGAAATGGTCGAAAATACCGGCCGGCCCGCTGACATAAACCTTCGGCGCAAAGCCTTGGCGAGCCAATCGTGCGGCATGCGTGATCCGCTCGCCATAATGGTCCCCGCCGAGAACAAAAATCGCGTCGGCCGCTTGAGGGGGTTGCGTAGTAACAAGAAATCCAGCCAGGGCGGGCAACCACTGGGCGTGCAGCAATAGCGCCGCCGTAAACAGCGCTCCAAGCAAAAGCCAACCCCTCGCGCGGCGCAGCAAGTGCTATTGCTCGTCCTGCTGGCGAGTGTCGAGGTGACCAACCGTCTTTAGAAGCTGATAGAGGCGTTCCACTTCGGCCTCGTCGTCGCTGCGCAACAACTGCACTTTGGGGGGGCTCAATAGCTTCGGCCCGTCCATCGGGGGGAGGGAATCTCCCCAGAACTGGCGATAAGGTATCCCATCGATAAGAGCTTCTTTTGCGTTACGCCGCAAATGTCGCAACAACGAGTTTGAGGCGTCAAGGTCGCCCGGGAATACAATCAAGACCTTCTCGTCCCCTTTGAAGAGCGTGAGGTAAACGGCTAGAGGAGAGACCCAACCCGTACGATCGACGCGGGCGACGTTTGACCAGGCGATGGTGCGATCACCGACAAGCAGCACATTCTCCTGAATCTCAACAGCAGGCCGAAAAGCCAACACTAAAATCGCTATCGCGCTGAGAAGAAACAGAATGGAGGCGACGAGAGCGATCATCCATTCGGTCGCAAACAGGGACGAGATCACCGCCAGACCGGCAGCAACCAAGCCAGCCCACAGATACTGCTTCGAAGGCGTATAGCGCATAGCGGAGACCTACTGTTACTAGCCTATCTCCGAGCCGCGCAGCCGTCAATTCATTTCATCGACTGGTACCCCAGATAGGCGTACCGGGCTCCACTCGTTACAATGCTCACGGCGCACATCCCGAAGAAAACTTCAGGGTGGAAGTTGAGCAAAACTGCGGCGACGGTGCACATGAGAACAAAGGTGTTCGCTTTGCCGAGGCGGGAGGGGGGGAAGTCCTTCTTCCCCGTCCATCGAAGCAGAACCGCGGCGGCCACCAGAATCAACAGATCCCTTCCCAGGGCCATCGCGACCAGCCAACCCGGCATTGCGCCGACGTAGAGGAGGGCCAGGAAACCGCCGCCTACCAACATCTTATCCGCCAGGGGGTCCATCAATGCGCCAAAGCGAGACTCCAGGTGCCATCGGCGCGCTATCCAACCATCGATGCTGTCGGTAACCGCGATGAGAAAGGAGACCCATAGAGCGGTCAGGAAATTCCGTTCGAGAATCAGCCAAATGACGGGAACGGTACCCAGCAATCGCAAGACCGTCAGAACATTAGGAATCTGCCGAAACACGTCCGTTCCCGATCCCTAGCCGACGAGGGCGTGCGTGACGCGAGAGGCCAACTGATCGAAGGTAATCGTTTCGTACAGCGACTCGTCCTGCATGATCCGCGCCACGAGGGCCGCGTGCATCGCGTGGCCGGCTCGTTCGGCAATCACATGCCCTAACAAGGGACGACCGATCAAAGCCAAGTCTCCAATCAGATCGAGCACTTTATGCCGGCACGGCTCGTTGGGGAATCGTAAGCCACCCGGGTTCAACACCGAAGTTCGATCGAAACAGACCGCATTCGTCAAATCCGCCCCCCGGATCAGCCCCATATTTCGCATCTGACCCAGTTCATATTCGAAACCGAACGTTCGAGCTGCGGCGACTTCACTCGCATACCGGGAAGGGGTCAATTCCATTTCCATCGATTGATGGCCCACCAACGGATGGTCAAAATAAATTTCGCACGAAAGGTAAAACGAATCCGCTGGCAAAATGGAGATGCGCTTGTTCCCCTGCTCCACCGTCACGGGCTTCAGAATCCGAAGATACTTGCGACGTTTCTTGTACGTCTTAATTCCCGCCTGCGCCAACAACTCTATGAAGGGTTGGCCGGAGCCATCGAGAATGGGCACCTCCAGATTGTCGATATCGATATAAGCGTTATCGATCCCCATCGAGTACAAAACGCTAAGCAAATGCTCGGTCGTCGAGATCAACACGCCTTGGCGCATCAGGCTGGTGGCATACGAGACCCGCGCCACATGTCGCCAACTCGCTGGCAATTCGAAATTGGAAAGGTCAATTCGCCGAAAAACGATCCCCGTGCCGGCCGGCGCGGGCTGGATCGTGATACTGACCGGCACCCCGCTATGGAGGCCTACACCTTTTGCCGATACCGGCCTTGCAACGGAGGTTTCGAAGCGCAAATCGAAGAATACCAAAAATGGTAATCAATTGAAAGTAAAATAGTTAGACTGAAAAATATGTGTCTTTTCGTTCACACATGCGGTGAAGCGGACACATTAGAGTATCCTTAAGGGCGATGCCGCGCCTCTTCCTGATCGATTCATTTGGGTACATCTTCCGCGCCTATTACGCTCGGATGCGAATGAACGCTCCGCCGATGCGCACCTCGGCTGGCGTCGCCACTGAGGCCGTATACATCTTCCACAATATGCTGAAAAAGCTGCGTGAGAAGCATCAGCCAGACTACTTGGCCGCCGTGTACGAATCCCTCGGGCCTACGTTTCGAGAGACGGAATTTCCCGCCTACAAAGCGAACCGCACCGAAACGCCCCCGGACCTGATCGCGCAAGTGCCACTCGTGAAGCGGTTGCTGGAAGCGCTATCGATTCCGGTGATCGAGGCCGCCGGTTTCGAAGCCGACGACGTGATCGGCACGCTCTCCAAACACGCGCAAGCGACCGGGCTCGAAGTGGTGATTGTGTCTTCCGATAAGGACATGCTTCAACTCGTTGGGCCGGGCGTCTCCATGCTGAACCCGGCCAAGGACGACACCCTCTACGACCGCGAACTCGTGAAAGCGTTCATGGGCGTCTGGCCGGAGCAGGTGGCGGACCTGCTCGCTCTGAAAGGTGATGCGGTCGACAACATCCCGGGCGCTCCAGGCATTGGGGAAAAAGGTGCGGTCGCTTTGCTGGCGGAGTACGGGACGCTCGACGCCCTGCTTGCCGCGGGGCCGAACCTGATGAAGAAGACGTATCGGGAGGCGCTGACCATTCACCGCGGCCAGGTTGAGCTATCGAAACGCCTCGCCACGATTCACTGCGAAGTGCCACTCGAGATTCCGCTCGCGTCGCTCGCTATCGCCACCCCCGACCGAGCGAAGCTCGAAGATTTCTATCGGGAGATGGAGTTTTTCACTTTCCTCCGCGATCTCGGCCCCGCCCGCGAACAGATTGCCGAGGATTACGCCCCGATCTCGGCCGAGGACTTGCCCGGTTGGGCCGGTAGCGACCCGGTCGCTCTCGCCCTCTTTGACGGCCAACTCGGCGTCGCCCGCGCCGCTGGTCAAGCACGCACCTGTTCTGATTTCAGCTTCCTTCAGTCCTCAGCGCCGAAGATCGCTCACGACACCAAGGCCATCTATGCCGCGAATCCAGAGGCGAAAGGTCTCACCCGCGACCTGATGCTGGAAGCTTTCCTGCTCACCGCTGATTCCGGTAACTCGGCCTTTGATGCGCTCTGCGAAATCCATCTGCAGCAGAAGCCCGGAGCCCGCGCCGATCAACGCGCCGACCTGACGCTGCGCCTGGCGGAAAAACTGGGGCCAGAACTCGACAAGATCAACGCCCGCGAAATCTACGAAACGATCGACCTCCCGCTCGTGCCGGTGTTGGCCGCGATGGAACGCCTCGGCGTACTGATTGAACCCCACCAATTGACGGTCATGTCCGCCAAGATGGAGACCGCCATCCAGGCGCTGACCAAGGAAATCCACGGGCTGGCTGGTCGCGAATTCAACATCAACTCGCCGCAGCAACTCGGCAAGATTCTCTTCGAAGACCTGAACCTTCCGGCTCCCTCCAAGGGCGGAAAGAAGCAGATTTCGACCGCGGCCGATGTTCTGGAGAACCTGGCCCATCCCATTGCCGCGCAGGTGCTGGAGTATCGCGGCCTCGTCAAGTTAAAGGGGACCTACGTCGACGCTTTGCCGGCGCTGATCCACCCGGAAAACGGCCGCGTGCACACGACGTTTCAGCAGACCGGGGCCGCCACCGGCCGCCTCTCCAGTTCGAATCCGAACCTGCAGAACATCCCCGTCCGCACGGAACTTGGACGCGAGATCCGCGCCGCCTTCGTGCCCCCTCAAGGCTGGAAACTCGTGGTCGCCGACTACTCGCAAATTGAACTCCGCCTGCTCGCTCACATGTCTGGCGACG
>JBKJLJ010000045.1:0-2882 GCA_046597015.1 Bryobacteraceae bacterium | reverse complement strand
ATGGATCAACTCCTTGAGCGGCGACGGCAAGTTCCACTCGGTTTACTTGGGCAATGGCGAAGAGCCGGCCCCCGGCATTCCGTTTCTGCCAGCCGGTGCCAATGCCCAAGGCCTCATTGTGGTGGATCGCTTTGCTTACGTCTCCACCAGTAACAGCTGCTCCGGCGTCGCCAACGGCGTTTGGGCCCTCGGCATCGATACGAAAGACGTTACGAAGTGGACGACTCCCGCTAACGTGGCCGGTACGGTTGGTCCCGCAATCGCTCCGGATGGTACTGTGTACGTCGCGGCCGGCACTGAACTGACCGCGCTCGAGGCGAAGTCTTTGTCCGCGAAGGGCTCCTTCAAATCGACCGTCGGTGAGTTCACCTCTTCGCCCGTCGTGTTCGACTACAAGGGCAAAGACATGGCGGCGGCGACCTCTGCCCAGGGCCACTTGCAGGTGATCGACACGACCAACCTGTCGGCCGTGTTTGCGCAATCGCCGGTGTTTTCGGCCCCGGGATACCAAGCCGGCGGCGTCGCCAGTTGGCAGGATCCGGCTGGCAACCGCTGGCTGTTGGCGCCTTCGGATAAAAACATCACCGCGTTTAAGCTGGGTGGGGCGGGCAAATTGGAAGTGGCCTGGACGTCGCGCGAACTCGTTTCGCCGCTGCCTCCGGTGGTCATTAACGGCGTGGTTTTTGCTCTTTCCTCGGGAGAGTTCCGCGGGAAAGATTTGAAGACGATCGTCGCCAAGTCGGTTCCGGCCGTGTTGTACGCCCTCGATGGCGCGACGGGTAAAGAGTTGTGGAACTCAGGCAAGACGATCACTTCGTTTGTGCACAGCGGCGGCTTGTCGGCCGGCGGCAGCCGAGTTTACGTCGGCGCCTTCGACGGCCATCAGTACGCCTTCAGCTTCCCGATTGAGCATTAAAATAGAAGTATGAGATACGGACTCGTTGGCGTTCTAGCTCTCGCGGCCTATGGCCAACAGCTCCCGGAAGGGCCGGGCCAAGCGGAGACCGAAAAACTGTGCAAACAGTGTCACGAAGTGGCGCGTTCTATTTCGCCGCGCCAGGACCGGGGCGGCTGGGATAAAACCATGACGCGGATGGCGGCCTTCGGAATGAAGGCCACCGACGCCGAATACACGACGGTCGTCGACTATCTGGTCAAACATTTTCCACCCGAGGCGGTGGAGAAGATCAACGTAAATACCGCCTCGGCGATCCAGTTGGAGAGCGCCTTGAGCCTGAAGCGGTCGCAGGCTTCGGCGCTGATTGCGTGGCGCAAGGAGAATGGCGGGTTCAAGGCGTTTGAAGATCTGTTGAAGGTGCCCGCCCTGGCCACGGCCAAGCTCGAAGAGAAGAAAGATCGGATCGTTTACTAATTTCCATGAAGAAATCTCTGCTCGTTGCGATGGTGGTGTTTGCCGCCGCTTGCTCGAAGGCTCCGGAACCCGCCGCCAAACCAAGTTATCTGGTTTATGTCACCAATGAAGGCTCCGGCGATCTGACCGTCATCGACCCGGCGAAACCGGAGTCGGTAGCGACGATCCCGTTGGGGAAACGGCCGCGCGGGGTGCATGACTTCGGCGGGCAGATCTTCGTCGCGTTGAGCGGATCGCCATCGGCCCCTCCAGGGGTGGATGAGAGCACGTTACCGCCACCCGATAAGTCGGCGGACGGGATCGGGGTGGTCGATCTGGCGCAGGGCAAAGTGGTCCGCAAGTTTTTCGGCGGCTCCGATCCGGAACAGTTTGCGATTAGCCGCGATGGGTCTATTTTGTATGTCGCCAATGAGGACGCCTCGGGCCTGAGTATCATTCGGATTGCCGATGGCAGCATTGTGAAGAGCGTCCCAACGGGCGAAGAGCCCGAAGGCGTGACTCTGAGCCCTGACGGCAAGGTCGTGTATGTGACCTCCGAGAACGACGGGACGGTTTCCGCCGTCGATACCGCGGCCGGGACAGTTATTAAAGTTATGAAAGTGGGTCGCCGACCTCGCTCGGTAGCCGTTCTGCCGGACGGGAAGCGGGCCTACGTCACCAACGAAAACGATGGCAACCTGACAATTCTCGACCTTGTAAAACTGGAAGTGGCCGGCACGGTCGCCCTGGAACCGGGCTTGAAGCCGATGGGCACCGCCCTGACCCGCGACGGAAGCCGGCTTTATGTCAGCACCGGACGCGGCAAAAAAGTGCTGGCCATCGATACGAAAACGGATAAGGTGACGGCCACCGTCGAAGCCGGGCAACGGCCTTGGGGCATCACTCTTTCTCCCGACGAAAAGCTGCTCTTTACGGCCAATGGTCCATCGAACGATGTTGCGATTATCGACGTCGCCACGATGACCGTCGTCCGCAAAGTGAAAGCCGGGGACAAGCCCTGGGGCGTTATTGCGATCGGACAGTAACATGCGCTGGTTGGTGTTCATTTCGCTTGTGGCCGTCGCCGGGTGCACGAAGACGAAGGCGGACTTCATCGGTACCGGGTCGCCGACGCCTACCCCGCTGGGCCTGCCTCCCGTGCCGAACCCGGCTCCCGCGGCGGCGGTAGCATTGGGGGAAAAGCTGTTTTTCAGTACAGCTCTTTCGGTGGATGGCACGGTGGCTTGTGCGACTTGCCACCATCCGGAAAAGGGCTTTGCGGATGGGCGGCCCGCCTCGCCCGGGGTGAAGGGCGGAATGGGCAATCGAAATGCGCCGTCGGTGTGGAACGCGGTTCATCAGCAAAGCCAGTTCTGGGACGGTCGCGCGAAGTCGCTGGAGGAACAAGCCTCTGGGCCGATGATGAACGCTATAGAGATGGGTCACAGCCCCAGTGGCGTGGTGGCTAGCGTGCAGGCGCTGCCCGAGATGCGCCAGATGATGGCGGCGGCTTATGGCGACGAAAGCGTAA